>CAIYZW010000808.1 GCA_903930725.1 uncultured Bacteroidota bacterium | reverse complement strand
CACATAACCGGCATCTTTACGAAGCCTCGTGCCACGGCAATCAGGGCACAGCGTTTTTCCACGGTAGCGTGATAGCATCACGCGGTATTGAATTTTATGGTACTGGCTTTCAATGTATTGAAAAAATTCATTGAGACCTTCAAAATATTTGTTGCCTTTCCAGAGAAGGGCGCGTTCATCCTCCGAGAGCTCGAAAAATGGCCGGTGGATGGGGAAATCGAATTTGTAAGCGTGCATTACAAGTTTGTTCTTCCATTCACTCATTTTTTCGCCACGCCAGCAAGCAACCGCATCCTGATATATTGAAAGGCTTTTGTCGGGAACCACAAGTTCTTCATCAATCCCGATAACATTTCCAAATCCTTCGCAGGTTTTGCAAGCCCCGAAAGGGTTATTGAAACTGAAAAGGTTTACAGAGGGTTCTTCAAATGATATCCCGTCGCGCTCGAAACGGTTTGAGAATTTAACATGTTCATGAACCTGATCGTCTAAAAATTCAAGCATACAGGTTCCTTCGCCTTCGTAAAATGCAGTCTGGACAGAATCGGCAATACGTGCCTGAAGTTCATAATCGGCATGTTGAATAAGCAAGCGGTCGATCAGTATAAAATAGTCTGACTTTGGTTTAAGAAGCTTCTCATTTTTCAGTACTTCGTCAATCCGGAATGTTTCTCCGGAAATAAGCATCCTCGTAAAGCCCTGCTGAAGGGCAATGGTAAGCTGATCCTTAAGTGACCGGCCTGACTTGGCTATTACCGGTGCGGAAATAACCACACGCATCCCATCGGGTTTTTGCATGATTGCTTCAACAACATCAGTAACACTATGCCTTTTGACATGCTTGCCGGAAATTGGGGAGTAAGTAACTCCGATTCGGGCAAAAAGAAGTTTAAGGTATTCGTAAATTTCAGTAGATGTACCAACAGTTGACCTCGGGTTTCGTGTATTCACCTTTTGCTCGATAGCTACTGCAGGTGAGATACCTTTAATATAATCCACTTCAGGTTTGCTCATACGGCCAAGAAACTGCCGTGCGTAAGAACTCAGGCTTTCTACATAGCGGCGCTGGCCTTCTGCATACAAAGTGTCAAAGGCAAGGGAGGATTTCCCTGAGCCTGATAAGCCAGTAATTACAACGAGTTTGTTGCGTGGAATTGCAACAGTAAGATTTTTGAGATTGTTGACCCTTGCACCTTTGATAATGATATATTTGTGAGGGTCGAGTTGTTCGGCATTGATAATTTCCATAGTTTTATAGCACTCCCGGGTCAAAAATATAAATAATTATCGCCGGGGACTTGTTTTTTATGAATTATTAGTATTACATTTGCACTGTTAGTTAAATAAACTAACAAAACTATACAAACAAAAAACAGTTTTTCACGCTTTTAAAGCATCATAGGAGGGCCATTATCGATAAATATCTACGCTAACAGTAACTAACCCAAAGGAGGCAACATGAATGCTCCATTCGTTAGCGATCAGGAACTGATCAGCGAATATTTATCTGGTAACCACGGCAGTCTGGAAAAACTGGTTCATCGTCACAAGACTAAGATCTTTTCTTATATCCTGATGGTTGTTAAAGAT
>CAIYZW010000807.1 GCA_903930725.1 uncultured Bacteroidota bacterium | reverse complement strand
GCCGTTTCGTTTGTTGGTTCTACTGAAATCGCCAAAGTTGTTTACCGGCGGGCTACTTCAAACTTAAAACGATGTCTGGCTTTGGGCGGCGCCAAGAATCACCTCCTCGTTTTCCCGGATGCTGACCCCGACATGACTGCAGCCGACATCACAGCTTCATTCAGCGGCACTTCAGGGCAACGATGTATGGCCGCCTCGGTGATGGTGGCTGTTGGAAATGTAAGCCATATCATCGAAAAATTATGTGCCGAAACCCGGAAAGTCAGGCCGGGACTAAATCTTGGACCACTTATTTCGCAGACCTCCAAAGAAAAGATTATCAGATATATTGATCAGGCCGAAAAAAATGGCGCCAAACTCCTTGTCGATGGCCGCCATGCCCCTGTTGAAGGCGATGGTGATAAAAACGGTTTTTATATCGGGCCAACCATTATCGAATATGATCATCCGGGAGATATGTCGGCGGAGGAAGTCTTCGGGCCGGTTTTCGAGATTGTACATGTCAGAAGTTTAGATGAGGCCATCGAACTCGAGAATAATTCACCTTACGGGAATGCAGCTTCTGCCTTTACGCAGAGCGGCGGCCTGGCCGATGAAGTAGCTTCGCGGGCCAGTGCAGGGATGATCGGTGTAAATATTGGTGTTCCGGTACCTCGTGAGCCGTTTTCGTTTGGCGGCTGGAACGATTCGAAATTTGGTGCCGGCGACCTGACTGGCAAAGGTGGAATCGAATTCTGGACACAACTTAAAAAGGTTACCAAAAAATGGAAAAAACAGGAAAAAACCAATTGGATGAGTTAAATAAAAAACCTCAACCCCTAACCCCTTCTCTTACAAGGAGAAGGGGAACAAATTCGCCAAAGTATTTAAAAGTAGTCATGAGAAAAATGATTTTTTAGAAATTATGAAATTGAAAATTGAAATATGAAAGACATGAATTTAGAAAAAGACGAGATTTTGAGAAACAACCTCGATTACACGCTGTTTTCGTGGTCGAAGCAATCCGGGTTAAACCCGATAAGCATCGAACGGGCCAAAGGTGTTTACCTCTATGACAGGGACGGAAAACGTTACATTGATTTTTCGTCGCAGTTGCTGAATGTGAATATTGGCCACGGGAACCCGGCAATCATGGATGCAGTTGTGGAGCAGATGAAGGAAGTGAGTTATGTTTATCCGGGAATGATAACCAAAGCGAGGGGCGAACTTGGAAAGAAACTTGCAGCGATTGCCCCGGGCAGCCTCAACAAAACGTTTTTCACCTTAGGCGGTGCCGATGCCATCGAAAATGCCATCAAAATAGCTCGTGTTTACACCGGCCGGCATAAGATCATCGCGCAATACCGGTCGTACCACGGGGCAACCTATGCTGCTGTTTCGGCAGGTGGCGATCCCCGCAAATTTGCCGTCGACAGCCAGGGCATGCCCAATATTATTCACATCGAAAACCCGTATTTTTACCGTTGCCCGTGGGATAGCAAAACTCCTGAAGAATGTGGTGAAAAAGCTGCCGAAAACCTTGAAAGAATCATCCAATACGAAAATCCGGCAAGTATCGCTGCCATCATCCTCGAAGGCGAATCGGGAACTTCGGGCTGCATCAAATATCCGCCCAACTATTGGAAAATGGTCAAAGCGATTTGCGACAAATATGGCATCCTTACCATTGACGATGAGGTGATGAGCGGTTTTGGCCGCACCGGAAAATGGTTCGCCATCGAAAACCACAACGTTGAACCCGACATTATCTGCATGGCAAAAGGTTTAACTTCCGGCTACATTCCGCTTGGTGGAATGATTGTAAGCAATAAAATCGCAAATTATTTCAACGATGTTGCGCTTCCGTTGGGTCTGACTTATTCGGCACACGCCGTGGCCTGTGCTGCAGCCGTGGCCACGCTCAAAGTTTATGAAGACGAACATCTGCTCGAAAATACCGTAAAAATGGGCAAATACCTCGACGAAAAAATGGCCGTCATGATGCAAAAACACCCATCCATCGGCGACTTCCGCAACACGGGCCTGTTTGGCGCTGTTGAACTCGTTAAAAACCGCATCACCAAAGAACCTGTAACGCCCTGGAATGCAGGTTCTGCCGACATGGAATGTACAAACAGGATGGCAGCAAAAATCCGTGAACTGGGCATGTTTACTTTCGTGAGATGGAACTGGATTTTCATTGCTCCGCCGCTCTGCATCAACAAAGCCGAAATGGATGAAGGCCTCGCCATCATCGAAAAAGCCATCGAAATTGCAGATGAATATTGTTGTTAGAATTTTGCCTTTTTTAAAAATGCTCCAAAATTGTTTTTATAAATGAGTAATAAGATGAAGTCACAATTTGTGATTTCAAGATATAAAGATGACAATTAAAGGAACCTTATTAGAACAACAGGACATCGAAAACCGCATCTTTACTATTCGTGGGGTGCAGGTGATGATGGATAGTCATCTGGCTGAGTTTTATGCTGTCGAACTTAGAACACTTAACCAAGCTGTAAGACGAAATTCAGAGAGGTTTCCTGAAGAATTTATGTTTCAATTAAATAAGCAGGAATGGGAGTTTTTAAGATCACAAATTGTGATCATAAAAACCGATGAAACTCTAAGGTCGCAATTTGCGACCTTAAACGATAATAGAGGCAAACATCGAAAATACCTTCCTTACGTCTTTACCGAGCAGGGCGTAGCAATGCTCTCAGCGGTATTACGCAGCGAAACATCTGTAAAAGTAAGCATCCAGATCATACAGGCTTTTGTTCAGATGCGGAAATTTATTGCCGATAATGCTTCCATCTTTCATCGTCTTGATAATATTGAACGAAAGCAACTTGCAGCTGATGAAAAATTTGAACGGATTTTTGATGCCCTTCAAAGCAAAGATGAAGAACCCATGCAAGGCATATTTTACGACGGACAGGTTTTTGATGCTTACACTTTTGTGGCCGGTCTTGTCCGGAAAGCGCAAAAATCAATTATTCTGATTGATAATTACATTGATGACACCGTACTCACACTCTTTTCAAAGCGAAATAATGGGGTTAGTCTTTTGATTTTTACCAAAAACATAAGTAAACAAATGGTTTTGGATGTTCAAAAATTTAACACCCAATATGAACCTGTGAAAATTAAAGAGTTGAAAGAGGCACACGACCGGTTCTTAATTCTCGACGACAACGAACTGTACCACTTTGGTGCCTCATTGAAAGACCTTGGCAAAAAATGGTTTGCTTTTTCTAAAATGGGAACCGGATCATTAACTTTGATTGAAAAACTCAAAACAATAAAATCTTAAAAACTATAAATCATGTCAACTCTCATTAAAAACGGAAGAGTCATCACAGCCTCCGATGATTATGTGGCTGATGTTTTTATCGCATTCATGAAAGTAGAACTGTAAGAACCATTTAAACAAGAAACCGATTGTTGAAAACATGGCAAAAGTTAAGATGATCAAAACAGATAATTAGCTAAGATAATGATTGGCAGTCTAT
>CAIYZW010000806.1 GCA_903930725.1 uncultured Bacteroidota bacterium | reverse complement strand
GCGAAGAATACACCCTGGTTGCTGTTGCCGATTACATTTTGAAAAACAAACCCGGCAACACGGTGTCAAACCTTTCGTCAACGCGAGCTTTGCGCGATGTTACCGAAAAAGCCGGAGGCGAATATTTTGCTTCGGCAGTGGGCGAAGTTAATGTGGTTGAGATGATGAAGAAAACCGGCGCTGTTATTGGCGGCGAAGGCAATGGTGGCGTAATTTATCCCGAAATCCATTACGGACGGGATGCCCTGGTTGGAATCGCGCTTTTTCTGACTTATCTGGCCAAAACAGGTAAAAAATGTTCCACACTCAGGATGCAATACCCTGTTTATTTTATCTCCAAAAATAAAATAGAACTGTCGCCTGAAATGGATGTTGACCAAATACTTGAGATTATTCAGGAAAAGTACGAAAAACAGCCAATCAACAACGTTGACGGCGTTAAAATCGAATTCGACAAACAATGGGTTCACTTACGGAAATCCAATACCGAGCCAATCATCAGGATTTATTCGGAAAGCGACTCGGAAACAAAAGCTGACCATCTTGCCCGAAAAATTATTGATGATATCCGTGAGATAGTAAAGACTCAGTTGTAAATCGTTCATTATGTATTTATTAAGGTAGTCTTCAAACTTAAGCTAATGATTTATAGTGAATGATTTTTGTCGCAGGTTTTTCTGAGATTAGTATTTAAATCATATTTTTATACGGATTTTTTAAAACACATTTTATGGTGAAACGAAAAAAGAAAAGGAAACCGTTAAAATTTAAGCCTGTGGTTTTTAAACTTACCTTAAGGCAAAAAAAATCGCTCGAAACGCATTGCAAGGAAAGAAATCTGACGATGATTAAATTGATTAAAAAATCAATCAACGACTTTTTGACCTTGCAACCGCACCACCATGTCGAGTATCAGGTTTCGCCAAATCAGCTCGATCTCTTTGAAAATCAGACGGTAGAATATCTTAAAAAGCAATCCCGCACTGAGGCTAAAAAAACAAAGAAAACTGATAAAGGAGGCAAGTAGTTATTTCCGGATAGAATTTTCGTAAGGAAGCCTGTTGAGGATTGACCTTCCTAAAGTTACCTCATCGGCATATTCCAGCTCGTCGCCTACCGCTACCCCACGGGCAATAGCCGACACTGAAACATCAAAATCTTTCAGTTGTCTGAAAATATAAAAATTCGTTGTATCGCCCTCGATGGTGGCCGATAAAGCGAGAATGATTTCGTTTATTCCACCATTTTTTATCCTGCCGACAAGCTCTTTAATTTTAATATCGTTAGGCCCAACGCCGTCCATCGGCGAAATAATCCCACCCAAAACATGGTACAAACCATTAAACTGTGAAGTATTTTCGATAGCCATCACATCGCGGATATCTTCGACTACACAAATCAATGAAGCATCACGCCGTGGATTGGTGCAGATATTGCAAACTTCGACATCAGAAATGTTGTGGCAAATCTTACAAAAAATCACCTCTTCCTTCATTTTGAGCAAACCATTGGCAAGCAACTCAACTTCAGATTTTTCTTCGTTTAATAAATGTAAAGCAAGCCTGAGTGCAGTTTTACGACCAACCCCAGGGAGTTTCGACAATTCATTTACCACATTTTCAACAAGTTTGGATGAAAAATTATTCAAAATATTTTAGTTTTAGATATTTGCAAATTAGCCGGCAAAATTAACCTATTTCGTTCATCAGATAAATAAACACAACGTTTTTGCGTTGGAAGGTTTAATCAAATTCGAGTAAAATGAACTGGTTAAAGATTTTTTTAGTTATGATTTTTATGGCGTCAGTTTTATTTCCAATGGCACAAAATGCTGATACGGTCAACCAAACAGATAGCCAGGGCCGTAAACAAGGTTTTTGGAAAAAGACAAATAATGGTGGTGCATTAAAATATGAAGGCCATTTTAAAGATGACAAGCCTTGCGGCGAATTCCGGTATTTTTATGATGATGGGAAATTAAAAGCTATCTCTTTGATTTTTGATGAAGGAAAATCTTCATACACCAAAACCTTTCATCCTACGGGAAAATTGATGAGCAATGGAAAATACACCAACAAAGCCAAAGACAGCACCTGGAAATTTTATGACGAAGATGGAAATCTGCTTTCAGAGGAATATTATGAAAAGAATAAAAAAGAAGGACAATGGAAAAATTACCATAAAGAGGGTGGAATATCAGAAATTTTAACCTACAAAAACGATGTTTTGGCCGGTTCCTGGCTGCAGTATTTTCCTGATGGATCCTCCAAACTCGAAGCAACCTACACCGCAGGTTTGCTTGAAGGAATTGCAACCTACTTTTACAATACAGGAGTAATTAAGGTGAAAGGAAGTTACGTAAAAGGTCTGAAAAACGGAAAATGGGAGTTTTTTACCCGTGAATCGCAGTTACAAAAAACTGAAGTTTACGGCCAGGGAAGGCTCCTTTCGACAGAAACAATTATCGAAATACCAGAAGAGCCACAAGATTAATTTTTACCAAAATTTTACCAAATCTTCCAGTGTCGAAACCATCAAACAGCCAGTAGTTTCGAGCCTTGCGCGGGATTGGTGGCCATCAGCTACCAAAATACAGCTAATTCCGGCATCCCGGGCAACTTCAAAATCATGGATGGTGTCGCCAACCATACAAATTTTATGTAAAGGCAGGTTAATCTCTTTAACCAGCAATTGGGCAGTTTCGGTTTTGGTGGCGGCGTAGTGATTGTTCAAACCAACGATTTGTTCAAAGTAAACCTCAATTTTTCTTAATCTGATGGTCTCTTCCAGAAAATCCTGCTCCATCGCCGACAGGATAAACTGCCTGATTTGCCTACTTTTAAAGAACTCCAGAACTGTCATTACCGAGGCATGTAAGCCCGACTTTGGCACGCTTTCGCGATAATTCGCGATAAACTCCATGGCTACAGTTTTCCAATCGTGGGTTTCAAAACATACACCAGCTGCCGAGTAATAATCTTTTACTGGAAAAGTAAAAATGGATTTGTACTTCTCCTTGTCGAGCAATGGATAATCCCGGTGGCCAAGCATGCGATTCATGGCCAAAATACTCACTTCCACGTCATCGAGCAGGGTTCCGTTCCAATCAAAAATAACAGCTTCGATGTTTTTAAAGTTTGATCCATTCAGCATAATATAAGTTTTATTATCTGATTTACAATGATTTAAATAATATGAATTTTTATTTGGAACTGAATCTGCAATAAAAGATTAAAATTAATTTTAACTGAGCACCAAAACTAATAATCAACAAAATCGGAAAAAAAGGTAGCGAAAATAAAAAACCCGCTGCAAATACTTGATTTACAGCGGGTTTATTTTTGAATCGTAGCCCGTAGGGGATTCGAACCCCTGTTACCAGGATGAAAACCTGGCGTCCTAACCCCTAGACGAACGGGCCAAATCTTTAAAAGAACGTTTTTGAATTTCGGTGTGCAAAAATAGAATTTGTTTTTAAACTGACAAACCTTTTGTGAAAAAATAATTAAAAAAATGCCGGAAATACAAATCTCCGGCATTTTCATATTATTAATTTATAGCTATCTTCTTGTAAAATAGCTGGTTACTCTGTTGAATGCTCAAAATATAAATTCCTTTTGAAAGCTTTTCGATTGGCAAGGAAATTATTTCTCCGTCGTTTTCGATGGTTTCATCCCAATTTCTGACAACAT
>CAIYZW010000805.1 GCA_903930725.1 uncultured Bacteroidota bacterium | reverse complement strand
TTGCCCTCCGTATCTCCGTGGTGTTTTTTTGAGAATAGTGATTTGAAATTTGTGATTTGTGATTGACTACTATCTGTCAACTGCCAACTGTCAACTGCCGACTGTTATTTTGAGATTTGGAGTTTGTGATTTGCTTTTTTACACAGCTTCGCCCCGTCAGTCACACTATTTTAGTGGCTGAAAACTGTATATCTATCTATTTTTCAATTATTAAGAGCTATCTGATCCTGACAAAATTAACTTTTAAAGTCAATAAAACTGACAGATGCAAGACAAAACTATTTAAAAACATAAAAATCAGCCCAAAGGTTTAATGTTTCTGATCCTGTGAACAATTTCGATGCTGTTACGGGCAGCCTCAAGGCCATATCCTTCGCCGTCTAATATTTTCTGATATGACAAAGTATGAAGATCGGTAAAACCATCGCTGAATTCGATTTCCTCTCCTTCAACCTTGATCGAACGATAGGTAAACTGGTTTTTTTCGAGAATGTTTTTTGGAATATCGTTTACATCAAGACTAAGCTTCCAGTTAACACGAGCCTTCGCCAATCCGAGGTAACCACTTACTTTATCAGGTTTCGACAGTGTGACCTGAACATCGTTAACCTCGCCAAAAATCCAGCTCAGCATATCAAAAAAGTGAACACCAATATTTGTAGCAACTCCACCCGATTTTTGAATATCGCCTTTCCAGGAGATAAAATACCATCGGCCACGGCTTGTAAAATACGAAAGCTCAACATCATAAATTTTATCCTTCGGGCCATTGGCAATCTTATTCCTGAGTTCGATAATGGCCGGATGATGCCGCAGTTGCAAAATGGTGAATATCTTCATCCCACTTTCCTTCTCAATTTCCTGAAGCGCATCAACATTCCATGGATTTAAAACAATGGGCTTTTCGCAGATTGCGTTGGCACCATTGCGCAAAGCAAGCCTGATATGGGCATCGTGCAGGTAGTTGGGCGAACAAATGCTGACATATTTAATGGCTTCTCCCTGATTTTTACGACGAAGTTTATCCATGTACCTGTCGAAACGCTCGGGTTCGGTAAAGAAATCGGCCTGAGGGAAAAACTTATCCATAGTGCCAACGCTGTCGAAAGGATCGAGAGCAACCACCAAACGGTTTCCGGTGTCTTTTATGGCTTTCATGTGCCGTGGAGCTATGTAACCTGCCGCTCCGATTAATGCAAAATTTAAAGGTTGTGTCATTTAGTATTAGTATTTAGGCAAAAGGCGTAAGGCATAAGGGATGAGGCGTGAGGAGGAGTGGGCAGTCGCCAGTTGGCAGTGGGCAGTGGGCAGTGGGCAGTAACCAGTCGCCAGTTGGCAGCAGACATGGGGATGCTGTTATTTCCAATATTTCATCTTTTATCATTTCACAATAAATTTATCAGGTTGCCGAATTTTTCCATCATTCCATTCTTCCACAAATCCATTCTTCCATCATTCCATCATTTCACAATTCGATTCTTCCATCATTCCATTCTTCCACCATTCCATTCTTCCACCATTCCACCATTCCATTCTTCCACTATTCCATTCTTCCATTCTTAAATCCCC
>CAIYZW010000804.1 GCA_903930725.1 uncultured Bacteroidota bacterium | reverse complement strand
CTGGAGCATGTATCTGGCGGGTTTTGATGTAAAAGATGTTCACATCACCGACCTGATACATGGCCGTGAAAACCTGGAAGAAATCAACTTCATTGTTTTTGTGGGCGGTTTTTCAAACTCTGATGTTTTGGGTTCAGGAAAAGGCTGGGCTGGCGCTTTCCTTTACAACGAAAAAGCAAAAAAAGCGCTCGATAATTTTTATGCCCGCCCCGATACCCTCAGCCTGGGCGTTTGTAACGGCTGCCAGGTGATGATGGAACTTGGCCTGATTTATCCGGAACACGAAAAACATCCAAAAATGCTGCATAATTCTTCCGGTAAATTCGAGTCGGCATTTATAAATGTCGAAATCGAAAAGAACGATTCGGTGTTGTTAAAATCTTTGGCTGGATCACGCCTGGGTATCTGGGTAGCTCACGGCGAAGGAAAATTTGACTTCCCGTTTGACGAATCAAATTATCAGATTCCGATGAAATATTCCTACAGCGATTATCCCGGAAACCCGAATGGTTCGCAATTTGATGCTGCCGGAATTTGCTCGTCCGATGGCCGCCACCTTGCCATGATGCCGCACCTCGAACGATCCATTTTGCCCTGGCAATGGGCGTATTATCCGTCCGACCGCAAAAACGACCAACTCACTCCCTGGCTCCAAGCATTTGTGAATGCAAGGAAATGGGTAGAAGAGAAGAAAAAATAACAAGGAGAACACTGAGGAAAATATCAATAATTCAAATCCCAAAACTCAATTAACAACCGACTTGCCCAATTCCGGCGGGGACGCGGTGGGCATGGAGTTTTTTTACCACGGAACCATAGAGGGCACAGAGGAAGAAAAAAAATTCTCAGTGTTTCTTCGTGAACTAAGTGTCTCCGTGGTAAAATTTTGGAAAGTCTATTGAACAATCAAAATCGTTTGTCCGTCGAACTCAACTTTATCGCCTGCTTTGAGTTTGTTGCGCCTCCTGAATTCCTGCCTGCCGTTTACAAAAACTTCGCCGCTATCAATACACATTTTGGCATCACTGCCCGTATCCACAAGACCTTCGTACTTGAGGAGTTTCATCAGTTCGATAAATTCCTGCCCGTTTAAGTGAAATTCCATTTTCAGTTTTTCTTAAATTTTTACTGCACACTTTACACTGCCCACTGGCGACTGCCTTCTTCCTCACTTCCCCAATAAAAACAAAACCGGGATTTCAAACCTTTTGCGCCAGGCTTTTTCTGAATGATTTTCACCCGGAAATTCCTTTGTTAGCCAGTTTTTGGCGTTGTAGCCTTTGCATTTCATGATTTCGTCGGCCTGTAATTGGAAAGGTTTGTAAAGGCTGTCGAGAGTTTCGGTGCCATAATCGAAATAAAACTTATGATTTGAAGGTGCAGGCAAATGATCGCTGAGGTAGGAAAGAAAAGCCGTCGGAACCGGGTTATTTTCGGTTTTAAATGTTCCCGGCCAATGTGTCGAAAGGCAGGCTGCACCTGCAAATATATTTGGATATTCACAAACGGCGTACACCGAAATAAGCCCACCCATGCTTGAGCCAGCCACAAAAGTATTTTCCTGATTGGTAAAGGTGGAATAGGTGCTGTCAATAAACGGCTTTAATTCCTGCACCAGAAATTTCAGGTAATTGTCAGAAATTGGGCCGCCGGCAAGTATCCGTTGTTTTTCCTCTCCAACGGTATAATTTAACAAGTCGGTTTTTTCGCTTTCGCTGAGATAATTGAGCGCTTTTTGCGGGAAATACTCGATGTGCCGGTTTTTGCCATTGTTCCAGACGCCAACCACGATGCAGTTCTTAATCTTTTTCTTCTTTAGTAGTCTGGCCATCGTTTCATCCACACCCCATTCCTGCTGGTTCCAGTTAATGGCCGAATCGAAAAGCATCTGGCCGTCGTGCATGTAAAGTACGGCATATTTCTTTTTGATGCTGTAGCCATCAGGCAACCAGACATCCACATTTCTGGCATCCACAAATTTTGATGGGAAATTTTTGAAGTGGTCAATTTTTCCGGAAGAGGGCTTTGCCTCCTGTCCGAAAAGCCCTGTGGTCATTACCAATGCTGCGAGAATTATGAATGATTTATTCATGTGATCTTAAAATTGTAATTTTTTGAATAAACACTGCAGGTATCTGGGATTAATTTTTGACGTCTTTAGATTAAATACCAACTTTATAACCCTGATTTAGCCTGCATTTCCAGCAACTCCACCCTCAACATATTAAGGGCAGCAAGTGCCGCTTTGTGAATGTTTCTTCCGCGATGCTCACCGAGAAGAAATTTTTTAGAAACTACTTTTTCGGGTGTAGCAACGGCAATCCAGGTTGTTCCAACAGGTTTTTCGTCGGTTCCGCCGTCGGGGCCTGCGATTCCTGATGTTGAAACCGAAAAATCGGTTCCAAATTTCCTTCTGATACCTTCTGCCATTTCGCGAACGACGGCTTCACTTACTGCGCCATATTTTTCAAACGATTCGGCCTTTACGCCAAGTTCGGACTGCTTGATCCGGTTGGAATAAGCTACCACCGAACCCATAAAATATTCAGAACTTCCGGGCACGGAAGTTATCAAATGCGCAATGTAGCCGCCGGTACAGCTTTCGGCTGTGGCAACTGTCATTTTTAGTTTCTTCAAAAGTTTGCCCACCACCGATTCAAGGGTTTCGTCATCATAACCAAAAATATAACCGGGAACAATTTTAAGAAGCTTTTGATGCTGTTCTTCAATCAAACCGGATAATTCGGTTTTGTCGTTTCCAAAGGCCGAAAGCCGCAGCCGCACCATACCCGGTTGAGGCAGGTAAGCCAGCTTAACGTTTTTCGGAAGTGCGTCTTCCCAATCTTCGATGGTTTTAGCCAGGAACGATTCGCCAACGCCCTGGGTGAGGATGGTTTTATGAACGATAAATCCGAGGTTTAACTTAGCCGCAAGCTTAGGAAGAACCTGTTCCGTCATCATGGTTTTCATCTCGAAAGGCACACCTGGCATCGAAACAAAAGTTTTTTCATTCCGTTCAAACCACATTCCGGGAGCTGTGCCATTGCGGTTTTGGATTGGCGTACAATTGGCCGGAACCTCAGCCTGGCGTCGGTTTAGCTCAGTAACCGGGTAGCCCCGCAGTTTAAAAAGGGCTTCTACATTATTATATGTTTCCTGATTAAAAACCAGGTTTGTTTCAAAATATTCGCAAAGGGTGCTTTTGGTGATGTCGTCCTTAGTTGGACCGAGGCCTCCGGTAATCAGGATAATTTCGGCGCGTGTTTCGGCCTCTCTTAAAGTTTCAAGGATGTGTTCGCGGTCGTCGGAAATGCTGGTAATCTGATGAACTTTAATGCCTTTCATGTTTAATTGTTCAGCAATCCAGGCCGAATTGGTGTCAATAACCTGCCCGATGAGCAGCTCATCCCCGATGGTGATAATTTCAGCTTTCATAAATACTTTTCATGAATTTGATGAATTAACAAAACGTAAGCAATGAATTTTAATACATTTGCTTCTTTTTTTTACAAAAGTAGCTTTTCTAAAGAAGTTTAAGATTTTTACCACAAACTATGAGTCGCTTAAAAGAATCGGAATTAATCATCAACCCTGATGGTACCATTTACCACCTAAACGTGAGGCCTGGCAATATTGCCGAAAACATTATTGCTGTTGGTGACCCGGGCAGGGTCCCAAAAATCTCGAAATATTTCGACAGGATCAATCACATCAGCCACAACCGCGAAATGGTAGTTCATAGCGGCGAGTTGAACGGGAAGGCCATCACGGTTTTATCAACCGGCATGGGCACCGATAATATTGATATTGTGATGAATGAGCTCGATGCGCTGGTAAATATTGATTTCAAAACACGGGAAATTAAGGATAAACTTACAAGCCTCAATATCGTAAGGCTTGGCACATCAGGCGCTATTCAGCCCGAAATCCCGATTAATTCATTCGCCTTGTCAACGTATGGCTGCGGCCTGGATGGGCTTTTGAAGTTTTACGACAGCGACCATGTGACAATCAAGGAGATGAGCGATTCTTTCATCGAACAGGTTAACTGGAATCCTGATTTGCCATACCCATATTTTGTTGCCTGTTCCCCAAGTTTAAAAATTAAACTCGACAGCGGTTTTCATTGCGGGATTACAGCCACAGCGCCCGGTTTCTATGGTCCGCAAGGCCGTAAATTGCGCATCCCGCTTCGCCACCCCAATTTGAACGATCGAATGCAGTTGTTCCGGTTTTATGATGACAAGATCATCAACTTCGAAATGGAAACTTCGGCTTTATATGGCCTGGGGAAATTGCTTGGCCACAACACCCTCACTGTTTGCGCCGTCATCGCAAACCGCGCATTAAATACTTTTTCAGAAGATCATCACCAGGCTATTGAAGACTTGATTCAGGTGGTTTTGGAGAGACTCACCAGGTAGAAATTGAAAAGCCTGAAATATGTTTAAAATTTCAGGCTTTTCAATTTATCTATTTATGTACCTTCTTTATAAACTCTTCAACCTCTGGAATGCCGCCCTGGTAAACAAGGTAGCCATTGTAAGGCTCGCGTTCGGTAATGTCGTCGTTGATGGGGGTGAGCATGATTCGTTTTACCTCTTCGGGGTCATCGGTCTGGCCTAATGCCCAGCCCAATTTTATAAAAGCAACTTCGGGAAGCATATTTCCTGCAGGAATAATACCTTTGGCCATCATGTCGCGGCCGGTGTCGTAAACAAACATGTGCACGTAACCCCAGATAGTCTGCAAAGTCATGTACATACAAACGCCTTTTGCCTGAGCGCGCTCTATTGCCGGGTAAAGTTCCTTGTTCACGTGGCCGAGACCGGTTCCTACAATCACAATTCCTTTGTAACCCATTTCAACCATCGAATCGATGATGTCAGGTTTCATGGCCGGGTAATAATACAACATGGTAACTTTATCGCTGAAATAAGGCATGATTTTAACATTCCGGTCTTTGCGGCGGTGGTTGTATTCCTGTTTAATATGTGTGATGCCCTTGCGGGAAACCATAGCCAGCGGTGTATCGCCGATGGTACGGAACGTTGAGCGGTACGATGAGTGCATTTTCCTGACGCGGGTTCCTTTGTGAAGCAGGCCATATTCGTCAGAAGTGGGGCCAAACATGCAAACCATTACTTCGGCAATATCGCCATGACCGGCGGCATAAGTGGCGTGCATCAGATTAAGCGCTGCATCGGAGCTGGGGCGATCGGAGGAACGCTGCGAACCAACCAGCACGATTGGCACCGGCGAATTTTGGACCATAAAAGTAAGGGCGGCACCTGTGTGGTGCAAAGTGTCCGTTCCATGGCCAATTACGATGCCTTCGACACCGTTTTCGATTTCTTTGCCGATGGCTTTGGCCAAAGTCATGTATTGTTTTGGTCCCATGTTTTCGCTGAAAACCGCAAAAATCTTTTCGGTGGTAAGGTTGCAGATGTCGGCAAGCTCGGGAACTGCGCCGTACAATTCACCAGGCGAAAATGCCGGGATAACTGCGCCGGTGCGGTAGTCGAGCCTGGAAGCGATGGTCCCGCCAGTGCCGAATAATTTGACTTTAGGTAGATTTGGCGTGTATGGAAATTCCTTTTCAGGGATTTTGTAATTGGCTTTTTTGTAGCCGGTTTCTTCCATTTCGAGAATCGTCCGGATATCAATGCCGATGTTGTAACCGGTGACAATTTTTAAAACGATGTGCTGGTCGTCGTCGTTTTCGGAACGGGGAAGAACGGTACCATCAAATGGGCCGCGCTTGGTTTGGATGTGAGCTGTGCCCCAAACCCTGACATTGTATTTTTTTAGTGTTTCGAGTGCGGCGCCTTTGTAGCCCTGAAAAATATCTTCATTCATTATTTTGAGGTTTGAAATTAAAGCGTTTTTAGAAAATTACTGATGTTTGTTTCGATTCTGTTTAAAACATGCGAAGCATCTGATTTATTAAATTTTTCGCCGGTGATATTTTCATACAGCTCGATGTATCTTTCGGAAACCGATTCGACGAAAGCATCGCTCATTTCGGGAACCTGCTGCCCGGTATGACCCTGGAAACCATGACTCATCAGCCATTCGCGCACAAATTCTTTCGAAAGTTGTTTTTGAGATTCGCCTTTTTCCTGCCGTTCTTCGTAACCTTCGAGGTAAAAATAGCGGGACGAATCGGGCGTGTGAATTTCATCAATCAGGTAAATGATGCCGTCTTTCTTACCGAATTCATATTTTGTATCAACCAAAATCAGTCCCATTTTTTCGGCGATTTCGGAGCCTTTTTTGAAAATTTCCAATGTGTATTTTTCCATCAAAGCGTAATCTTCGGCCGAAATAATGCCCTGGCTGATGATTTCTTCCCTGGAAATATCCTCATCATGACCTTCGGCAGCTTTGGTTGTAGGTGTGATGATGGGTTGTGGGAAACGTTGATGTTCTTTCATGCCGTCGGGCACGAGTACACCGCAGATTTCGCGGGAACCGTTTTTGTACGTGCGCCACGAACTTCCCGTAAGGTAGCCACGAATAATCATCTCGACAGGAAAAGGCTTGCAGAACCTGCCAACCGTGACCATCGGGTCGGGAGTGGCGATTTTCCAATTGGGAACAATGCTGGCGGTGGCATCCAGAAATTTGGCGGCAATCTGGTTGAGTACCTGTCCTTTGTAAGGAATTCCTTTGGGTAAAACCACGTCGAATGCCGAAATGCGGTCGGTTACAACCATCACCATCAGTTCGTCGCCAATATTGTAAACGTCTCTTACTTTACCGGTGTAAACACTTTTTTGTCCCGGAAAATTAAAGTTGGTCTTTACTAATGCGTTCATCGTTTTTCTCGGTTAATCTTTGTTTGTAATAATTTCTGTTCTCGTCTTTTGCTTCACTATAAGCATTTATAATCTTAACTACCAGTTTATGGCGTAGAATATCTTTTTCGTTGAGGAAGATAAATTCGATGCCGGGGATATCCTTTAAAATGTGTGTTGCCTGCACAAGTCCCGATGATTGATGTCGGGGCAGGTCAATCTGTGTGATATCGCCGGTTACGATAAATTTTGCCGACCGTCCCATCCTCGTCAAAAACATTTTAAGCTGGCTTTCGGTGGCATTTTGCGCCTCGTCGAGGATGGCAAAAACATTATCGAGCGTGCGGCCGCGCATGAAGGCAAGCGGGGCAATTTCGATGGTTCCGTCTTCGAGGTAACCCAGCAATTTTTGTGAAGGCAGCATATCGCGCAAAGCGTCGTAAAGCGGCTGCATGTAAGGGTCGAGTTTATCTTTAAGGTCGCCTGGAAGAAAACCAAGATTTTCGCCGGCTTCAACGGCAGGGCGCGTTAGGATGATGCGTTTTATTTCGCGGTTTTTGAGTGCCTGAACGGCGAGTGCAACGGCGGTGTAAGTTTTTCCGGTACCTGCCGGGCCGATGGCGAAAATCAGGTCGTTCGTTCGGCTGCATTCCACCATTTTTTGCTGATTTGGTGTGCGGGCTTTTATAAGATTCCCGTGCCTGCCGTGCATCAGCACATCATTGCTT
Organism: uncultured Bacteroidota bacterium; assembly: GCA_903930725.1. Classification (GTDB taxonomy): domain Bacteria; phylum Bacteroidota; class Bacteroidia; order Bacteroidales; family 4484-276; genus CAJATL01. The sequence continues at coordinate 3,487 of CAIYZW010000804.1, read as the reverse complement.
GCAAAAGTTTCGGCAGCCAGTGTTTCGTTTTCGGCTTCCAGAAGATCCTCAACATCATTTTCGCTGATTTTTCCAAAATGCTCAAAATGAAGAATCAGAAGTGAAAATTTACGCTCGAAAAGATCAATCTGTTCATCGTCGCCGAACAGTTTAATCTGCGTACCACGGGCGATAATCTTCAATTTAGGGAAATTCTTCCTGATGATTTCGAGATTGGCATCGTTCACACCAAAAATTTCGAGGGGATTGATGGATTCAAAAGTGATGGTCTTTTCTGTCATTCGATAATTTAAAGATATTTTTCTGTAGCCTGACGAAATACATTTTGGAATTTGAATGGCCAAAATTATCAAAATTTGTCATTGCCGTCGTGTAGAATTACTAATTTTGGCCTAAAATATTGGGAATATAAAAGTGACCAATTATTCAATCAATGGCATTAATTACTCTTACAAGCGACTGGGGAAAGAAAGATCATTACGCAGCAATGGTAAAAGGGACGATTATGACCAAAATTCCCGGCGCCTTTATTGTTGATATTACGCACAACATCCCGCCCTATAACCTCAACAGCGCCTCCTTTGTGCTCAAAAATGCTTTCAAAGCCTTTCCTCCGGGAACAATTCATATCATTGATATAGTGGCCGATGCAACCATCGAAATGCCTCATGCCGTGGTGCTTTACGATGGTCATTACTTTATTGGAACCGATAACGGAATTTTTTCGCTCATGTTCGACCATGAACCTGAGCAGATGTACGAAATTGATTTAATCCAGGACACCCATACTTTTACCTTTTCGGCACATGATGTTTTTATAAAAGTAGCCCAACACATTGTCGAAGGAAAACCATTGGCCGGTGTAGGTCCCCAAAGAAAACAACTGACAAATAAAATCTCCTTTAAGGCAGTAACATCTAAGGATTTGATAATTGGCCATGTTATTTTTATTGATAGTTACGAAAATGTTTTCACCAATATCACCCGCGAACTTTTTGATGAGGTTTGTCAAAAAAGGCCTTTTACGATAAATTTTGGCCGGTCGAGAGATAAAATTTCCAAAATCAGCCAGTCATACAAAGATGGATCTCCCGGTGATATCATTGGATTATTCAGTTCAACCGGACACCTGCAAATTGCTGTTTGCACGGGCAATGCCGCAGGTTTGCTCTACCTCAAGATTGACGATGCGATTCGGATTGAGTTTCAATAAACCGGGAGGAATTTTAATTTTTCAGAAGGGTTTATCGCAAACAAATTTCAGCAAAAAAAAGCCTGGTTCATTACATCAAAATCAGCCAGGAGGGTCATTTAAGAAAAATCGAGGGTGAAGCTCGTGCAGCTTTTACTTGACAATTCCACTTCCACCATTAAAAGCTCAATCTTCGTTTTGCACGAAATTAGGCAGCCAGAAATTTATTCCTTTGAGATTTATTTTGCTGAAAACTGGTTTTGAGGAAATAATTCAAACTGATGCCACTGATTTAAAATGGCATTAGATTTTATTGCGATAAGGATGGTTTAAAAAGCCACTTTTTGCTTTCCTCAACCATTTTGTTCCAAATTTTGAAACAACCTGTTTTTTGCCCGCTCAATAGATTGACGAAGCTTAGTTTCCAACAGTTTTTTATCCGGTAATTCGGTCAGATAATCGGCAACTCTGATATTGGTTTTATCCAATTGCATCAACTCAACGTGTTCTTCGTTTTTGTTGGTACAAAGTATTAAGCCAATTGGCGAATTTTCGCCAGCTTGTTGTTCGTATTTTTCTAACCAACGCAAGTAAAGCTCAACCTGGCCTTTGTCGGCAGCCGTAAATTTGCCTATTTTCAGCTCTACCACCACCAAACAACGCAGTCGCCTGTGGTAAAACAGCAAATCAATATAATAATCGTCGTTATCAATAGTGATGCGCTTTTGCCGCGCCATGAAGCAAAAATCGGAACCCAGTTCGATGATAAAATTTTGTAATTCGGCTATGATGGCAGATTCCAAATCCTTTTCGGAAAAGTTGTTTTTCAATCCCAGGAAATTTAAAAAATATGGATCTTTAAAAACCAAATCGGCACTAAGTTTGGCTTCATTTTTCAGGGCTTCAATATCGTTGATTATTGTTTCTTCAGGCTTTTTGCTAATAGCAGTTCTTTCAAATAACATCGAATCAATGCGATCCCTTAAAGTTCGGACACTCCATTTATCCATTTTACACAATTCGATGTAAAACGTTCGTTTTAAAGTGTCTGCAATTGGAATAATTTCTTTAATATGAGACCAACTCAATTGTCTCCACAGTGTAGAGACAATTGAAAAATCCGGAAAAACCTCAGCAAAGCGGAGACAATGACGTAATTGTTTTTCGCTCCAACCGTTTCCAAATTCAATTTGCAATTGTCGCGACAGTGTGGAGACTATTTGCTTTCCATATTCTGCACGTTCATTTTGAAGTACTTCACTATTTATCCGCTTGCCAATATTCCAATACAACATGGTCATTTCGGCATTTACCGATAATGCAACATTGTTTTTGCTTTGCTCAATAAGTTGCTTTATTTCCGAAAACAAGCCAATTATTCCAGTTTTCTGGTTCATAATAAATCTCCCTTTAAAAAAGTTCTGCAAATTTATTGTTTGATAAGAATAACCGACTATTAAGGAATGCAAAATTGAAAAACTATAAAGGTTTTGGTTCCAGTGTTGGCATCGCTTATCAGCATAAAAAAAACCGGCTAAATTTTATAAAATAAGGCTCATGAAAAAAAGGCACAAGTGTTTTCAAAAACACCAATCTTTTTTAAAAATATCGAAATGAAAGCTGGAAAATTCAAACCCATGAAATACATTGGTTTAAAATGTTGAATTTACTTTATTCGTTTCTTCATAGTAATAAAAACCATCACCGGAAAATGATCGCTGTAGCCGCCGAGGTAATCTTTTCCGCCAAATGTGCGCAAAGGATATCCTTTATATTCACCATCCTGCTGGATAAGAAAAGGCTTGTTAAAAACCTGTGCTTCATGAAATCTATAGCCGCTTTTGTTTTCGCTAAAAAATGCGGGCGATAGAATTATCTGATCAAAAAGGTTCCATTTATCGCGGTATTGAAGCGTTCCGGTGCCATTTTTAAGGATGTCGGCCATGGGATTAAATAGCTGGTTGCCTGTTAGTGCATTTTTATCATTCGTAGTATTAAGATGTTTTACAACCGAAACATCCGAAGGGTCATCATTCAAATCGCCCATCACCATAATTTTGGCTTTTGGATTGATGGCAAGCAATGAATCAACCAGATGCCGTGAAAGCTGGGCAGCGGCAATACGTTTGGCCTCACTTTTTTCCTGACCACCACCGCGCGAAGGCCAGTGGTTGACAATAAAATGCATCGGTTCGCCATCAAGAATCCCTGAAACAACCAATTGATCGCGCGAAAAGAAATTGTCATCGCCCTCGATTTTTAGCCGGTTAGAGGTGGCATTTGTAACTTTGAAAT
>CAIYZW010000803.1 GCA_903930725.1 uncultured Bacteroidota bacterium | reverse complement strand
TGCAAAATATGTCGAACAAAAAGAAAACGAGTATCGCGAAAAGTTTGCAAACCCTTATCAGGCTGCAAAATACGGATACATTGACGATGTAATCGAGCCCCGGAATACCCGCTTCAGGATTATTCGCGCGCTGCATACTTTAGCCACCAAAAAGGATACACTTCCACCAAAAAAGCATGGTAATATTCCACTTTAAAAAATTAAAGCGATGTTAGTAAACGAAATAACTTTTGATTTATCAAATGTAACCGGCTTCACTGTAATGGTTGCCGTTGTTGGCCAGGTAGTGGTTTTTATTGTTTTGGCCTTGCTTTATTATGTTTATCACGAAATTCCAAAATTGATGAATATCAGCATCCGCCGAAAACTAAAAAAGGAAGGAAAGATTATTGATGAATCCAAAACCCTGCATGTCGAAAGTGATGTAAACGCCGCCATCAGCCTGGCTCTTTACATGTACATGAACGAAATTCATGATGAAGAAAGCAGTGTTATGACCATTAAACAGGAACAGCGCTCATATACTCCCTGGAGTTCGAAAATCTATTCTACAAACGCTTATCACAGATTTCCCCAGAAATGAAAAAATTTAAATTCGCAATTAACGGCCACGATTATGATGTTGAAATCATGAATTTTGAAGACAACATGGCCACCATTGAAGTTAACGGAACGCCTTATCAGATTGACATTCAACATGAGGTAAAACAATCGAAAACCCCAAAGTTGGTGCGGCAGGAAGTAGTTATCAAGCGAAGCGACAGCAAAATCAAGAAAACCTTCGTCAAAACCGAAGGCCACGAGGTAAAAATTCCTTTGCCGGGAAATATTATGAACATTTTTGTTAAAGATGGCGATGTAGTAAAACTCGGAGATAAACTGATGATGTATGAAGCCATGAAAATGGAAAACACCGTAATTGCCGAAAAAGACGGTGTGGTTAAAAACATCAGGGTCAAGATCGGGGATAATGTTTTACAAGGTTCTGTTTTATTGGAAATCGCTTAATCTTATATAAAATGAGAAAGCTTTTAACAGTATTTGGAATCATTGCGATGCTGGCCATTATTTCGATGGCTTTCACCGGACCCGAAACCACAACCTCCACCGACACGACAGCAACCGCAGTTCAAAAAGCAGCGAAGGCTACGGGTGGTGAAATACCGGGAAGTCCTTCGGTTGCTTCGGACGAATCGGGGCAAACAGCAACCGGAAAAGGGTTGCGGCAGTTTTACCGTTTTACAGGCTTTGCCAACGCTACCAAAGGCCACTTTGTAATGATCGTTGTAGGATTGCTGTTTATTTTTCTGGCAATAAAATACGAATACGAACCTTTGCTTTTGGTTCCGATTGGTGTTGGAATTTTAATTGGAAATGTTCCATTCCTATTAAATTCAGGGCTTAAGTTGGGTATTTACGAAGACGGAAGTATGATGAGTTACCTTTATTACGGCGTAACCAACGGGATTTATCCTCCGCTGATTTTTCTTGGAATTGGGGCTATGACCGATTTTTCGACACTTATTTCGAACCCTAAACTGATGATGCTTGGTGCTGCGGCACAACTTGGTATTTTTGCAACATTTCTTGGTGCTTTGGTACTTGGTTTTCATCCTGCCGAAGCCGGTGCAATTGGAATTATCGGTGGCGCCGATGGCCCAACAGCTATTTTTACAGCATCAAAACTTGCCAACGGCATCAACATTTTGCCGGATGGAACCACCGTTCAAAACCTGATCGGTCCCATCGCAATAGCAGCTTACTCGTACATGGCTTTGGTGCCGGTTATTCAACCACCAATTATGCTGCTGATGACCACAAAAAAGGAACGGTTAATCAGGATGAAACAGCCCCGGGCGGTGAGTAAACTCGAAAAAATTCTGTTTCCAATCATTGGGCTTTTGCTTACGGGCTTTATCTCGCCCAGTGCGCTACCGCTGCTTGGTATGCTGTTTTTTGGAAATCTTTTAAAAGAAAGCGGCGTTACAAAACGTCTTGCCGATACTGCCAAAACCTCATTAATTGATATCGTTACAATAATTCTGGGAGTAACG
>CAIYZW010000802.1 GCA_903930725.1 uncultured Bacteroidota bacterium | reverse complement strand
TTTAATGATGGATCTGGGTTTAATAGCGTTGTAATCCTAACCGAATATTTTATAAAAATATCACCTTTACAAGGATCATCCCACTAATGATGGCTACAAAAAACACAAGTACAAACCATCCGCCTTCTATTTTAATTTTTTTCATTATAGTAATTTTAAAGTTTAAAGAAATTTTTAAAGAAAATCAGTATCCGCCTTTTAAGATGCTTCTAAAACGGTTTCACAGGCCGGCCATAAATCCCGATATAGGAAATGTTTTTATCAAAACACTTCCCATAACGACGGAATGCATAATGCAGCCTCGGCTACCTATTACCTACGTAAAATGTTTGCAAAAATCATCTGTACATCCTATCGGGATGCAAAAGCGGAAATTGGTTGGGAAATTTACGATAAAATTGGCGGGGGACGTATCTTTGTAATGTTTCCGGCCCATGACGAATATTTAACAAATGCTAAATGGCTTACTAAAGCTATTGGCGTTTTGAGATTGCCCAAAAATATTGCTGTAAAGGGAAATATGGCCGTTTCGCGAGACCTGTCGATGGTTTCGTTGCGCTTTTCCTTAAAAAAGGTCTGCTCCGAAACCGGTTTTTGCTTTGTCGTCGCCGTATCATGCTTTATGGTAAGCTTTCGATGGTTTCGAATCCCATCATTAACAAATTCTACTTTTACACATAAAGCGCCAAAATCCGGAAGGCTCACTTTAGCGATTTCATCCCTGGCGGCAAAAATCTCCGAACGGCAATCGGTCTTTATTTCGGGTAGTAATATTGTACCCAAAATAATTATTGCCGCAAACAGAAAAGTTCTTTTAAACATAAGCCAAATTATGTCGCTTTTTATAATGTGTCGAACGTATTGCCACAAAACTAATAAAGTAAACGATAGAAAACTAATTAATTTCAGAATCTATTGTTAAAAGGCCATCGAAGTAAAATCAATTTTAAGTTTTATAAAGATCAAATCATTTGGAACGTACAAAAGGTGCAAATCGTTCTGTTTTCGGCCTTTTCATTTTAAGAATGCCATGTTTAACGTGTAAAACGACCTTGCAGAATTTGCGATGCCATGTTACACGTTACAATCGACCTTGCAGAATTTGCTAGGTCGTGTTAAGACCTTAATGTGACCTCGCAGAATTTGCAAGGTCATGTTAAGACCTAAAAACGACCTCGCAGAATTTGCGACGTCATGTTAAGACCTTAATGTGACCTTGTAGAATTTGCGACGTCATGTTAAGGCCTAAAACCGACCTTGCAAAATTTGCAACATCATGTTAAGACCTTAATGCGACCTTGCAGAATTTGCAATGTCATATTTAAGATTAAAAATGATTTTGAAGAATTTGAGAAAATCTACCCTCCCCAGTTTTCCCTGTCCAAACTGCGGTATTGGATAGCTTCGGCCAGATGTTCGGTTCTGATGTCGGGGCTGGCATCAAGGTCGGCAATGGTGCGCGAAACCTTTAAAATACGGTCGTAGGCACGGGCAGAAAGATTGAGTTTTTCCATGGCATTTTTAAGTAAAGTCATACCGGCATCATCAATTTTACAAATTTGCCGCATCAGCTTCGACGACATCTGCGCATTGCAGTAAACGCCTTTGTTTTCGCGGTAACGCTCCTCCTGTATTTTGCGGGCTTCAACAACCCGCTCCCTTATCTTTTCACTCTTTTCCGAAGTTCGTGCATCGGCCAACTCCCGGAAAGGAACCGGCACAACCTCCACATGTATGTCAATCCTGTCGAGCAGTGGCCCCGAAATTTTGTTCAGATATTTCTGGACGATTCCCGGCCCGCAAACACAATCCATATCGGGATGGTTGTAATACCCGCATGGGCAAGGATTCATGGCGGCAATCAGCATAAAACTCGAAGGATATTCCACGGCAAACCTTGCCCTCGAAATGGTGATTACGCGGTCTTCGAGCGGCTGGCGTAAAACCTCAAGCACCGTTCGTTTAAATTCGGGCAATTCATCCAAAAATAATACGCCGTTATGCGCCAGCGAAATTTCGCCGGGCTGCGGATTGCTGCCGCCGCCAACAAGCGCAACATCTGAAATTGTATGATGAGGACTTCTGAAAGGACGAATCGAAATCAGCGATGAATCGCGGCTCATCTTACCGGCCACCGAATGGATTTTTGTAGTTTCGAGCGCTTCATGCAAATTAAGCGGCGGCAAAATCGAAGGCAAGCGTTTTGCTAGCATCGTTTTTCCTGAACCCGGCGGTCCGATGAGAATTGCGTTGTGGCCACCTGCCGCGGCAATTTCGAGCGCCCGCTTAATATTTTCCTGGCCTTTTACATCTGAAAAATCAAATTCATATTCATTTAAACTGGCGTAAAATTCAGCCCTCGTATCAACGACAATGCGGGTTAATTCGATCTCACCATTAAAAAAATCAATCACTTCTTTAACCGATTCCACGCCATAAACTTCAAGGTCGTTTACAATGGCGGCCTCGCGTGCATTTTGCTTTGGCAGGATAAAACCTTTAAAACCCTGCTTGCGGGCTTCGATGGCGATAGGCAGCGCTCCTTTGATGGGTTGCAGGGTTCCATCGAGCGACAACTCGCCCATGATGATGTATTCGCCCACATGTTCGGGTAGAATCTGACCGCTGGCAGCAAGAATTCCCATGGCGATGGTCAGGTCGTAAGCCGAGCCTTCTTTACGGAAGTCGGCAGGCGCCATGTTGACAACAATTTTTTTTCCGGGAATGCGGTAGCCTGTGTTTTTCAAAGCTGCTTCGATGCGCTGATGGCTTTCTTTTACGGCGCTGTCGGGCAATCCGACAAGGAAAAAATTAACTCCCTGGTCAATGTTTACTTCAACCGTGATGGTGATGGCGTTTACACCGTGAATTGCACTTCCATAAGTTTTTACAAGCATGGGCGTGGGGGAAATGAATTATGGCTGCAAGATAGCAAATAAGCAATAACGTTGCTAAAATTGCGACAAAAATTTGTTCAAATTTTTCGGTAAAGCCGGAGGAACCTAATTTTTTGGTTTGTAACGGGAACCGGTAAGAATTTTTTGAGCGTCTTCCTCCATCAAAAGTTGCTTGAGCGTGATTTCCGGATTCCGGTTCATGTAAGCCCGTACAATTTGCCATCCAACCCATTCGCCCATTCGTGCCGGCGAGTCCGTCGAAAACGAATTGGAATAAGGCCCGTCGGTAAAAAACTTCCTAAAAACCAACATATCCGACGAAAAAAGGATTTCGTTTTCGATCATAAATGCCCAGATTTTACTTTCATTTTCGATACACCATTCGAGTTTTGGAGCGGGAAACCCGATTTTAATATTGTCGGCAACCACTGGCAGAATGGCATCGAGAAAATAAAGCCGCTTGCCCTCGCTTATCATCTTTTGAAGGATATTTTTACCTGGCTTTTCGAGAATTGTATAAAAATACAATTCATTGATGCAATCGCGAACCATGAAATCCCTGTTCATCCTTTCGATTTTATAGAGCGGTAACCCCATCCGCCGGTATTCGGAAAAATCCTTGCCGAGGTACATGTCGAGCGCAACAA
>CAIYZW010000801.1 GCA_903930725.1 uncultured Bacteroidota bacterium | reverse complement strand
TAGGTGTGAACGACATTCTCGGGTAAATCAACGTAAAAAGTCAATTTTTCTTCGGTCCAGATGAGGCCATAAATATGAAAATCCTCCTCACACGAATTTACGGTTATACTGTTGCCCGACGCGCTTCCGCCTGATCCGGCAGTGGTGTGAACCGTCGAGTAGACGGTATTGGGTTCATATCCAACATATTCCATAATATCCATTTCGCCGCAAGCTGGCCAACCCACACTACTAATGTTACCTCCCATCATCCATATTGCAGGCCAGATTCCTGTCCCGGAAGGCAATTTTGCCCTGATTTCAATCTTACCATATTTAAACTCCTTCTTGCCCTTTGAAACTAACCGTGATGAAGTATAGGAGCCTACTGATGTATTTTCGTTAATCTTTTTAGCGGTAATAACCAATTTACCATCCACAATTGCAGTATTTTGGGTAGTATAGTTTTGAAGTTCGTTGTTTCCCCAACCTGTTGAACCCGTTTCAAAAGTCCAGAAGTTGGTGTTTACAGATGATCCGTCAAATTCATCAGCCCATGTAAGGGTAAGATTCGGGATATAATTTGGATCGTTCTGCGAAATGGCTATCGTTTTTTTGAGTGAATAGCTGCTGCCGTTTTTAAAAACTTTTAGCTCGATTACATAACTTCCCGAAAAAGGAAAATAGACGGTGTATTCCGTTTCGTTTTCGATTTCTTCGGTTCGGAAAAGCCATTTAAATGAGTCGTATTCGCCGGTTGTCGTGTTTTTTAGTTTCACATAATTCGGGGTGGCTGGTTCGATGTCGGCAGTAAAAGAAAGAACCAGGTCGGTTGAAGCAATTGTTATTGTTTTAGTGACAATTTTACTATTTCCGGTGAAATCCATTATGCGCAGTGATGCTTCAAAATCACCGGCTTCAGGATAATAAATCTGATAAGTTTGTTTCTTGTCGGTGGTTGTATCACTCATTCCGTTCCCAAAATCCCAGATTAATGAATAATATTCGCCTTCGGATTTATTTGTAAACTGAACATGGTTGCCGTCAGTCATCTCATAGCTAAAATCAGCCTTGAAAGATGCTGCCGAATCGCTTTTCCCACAACCAAGAAAGGTAAGAAGTATAGCAATCAACAGTAATAGCGATGGTAATCTGAAGTTTTTATTTGTCATAGCGTTTTTAATCTTTTTCATAGGATTTTCTTTGTTTGATAATTCATTTAAAACGATGCTTTGGTCAATTAAAATTGTCGGGTAATTGCCTTAATCCTGACATCCGCCAACTGGCTAACTGGCAGATTTGGCTTTGAACAGACGTTGCAGGCTGGATTGAAAATCCTTCAATGCAACGTCTGTATATTTCTCAGCCATTAAATCAAAATTTATGAAAAAACTTACAAAAACTATTTTTGTTCAGGTTTTACATTTGTAAAAGTATGATACCAGGCAAACAACGGTGTATTAACCTGTACAACCCTTACTTTTAAGATGTTTTCGGTAACTTCGATAATTTCATAATCGCTGCTGCCTGCATAGAAGCCCATAAATCCGCCATTGGAGAAATTGATCGTAGTACCTCTGTAGCCGCCATCAATGGTAGCAATTGAAGCCGATGGACTAAAGGAAACATTTTTTACACCAGCAATATCGAAAGCTGTTCCTGTGCTTGGATAGCTTCCTTCGGCGCCAAGGCCAAATTCGCTGGCATAGTTACCTTGTACAAAGGCTTCACCTGTTGGATTCAGCTGTTCAAAAGTAAGACTTCCACTTTCGACAGAGAATTTAAATTCGCACTCGTATAACGATGTAGCTGTTTTTTCCCATGGAGCTGCAGCATACCATGCCGAGTAAGTGTGCGAACCATTTTCGTAAACCTGATCGTTAGGACCTAAGCCCAGGTGGCCAGGTTGGTCGGCTGCCCAATACCACGATTTTGTCGATCCACCGGTTAAAAACTGTTTGGCTTCATCATCAGCAAAGCTGCTGAAAACCTGAACCTGAATGGTTTTGGTCGAAGATATCCCACCAGTTCCAACCGCTGACACCGTAACATTGTAGGTAAAAAGTCCGTTTATCGAAAATTGGTGTGATGTTACGCCGCTTGCTTCAATCTGTTTGTCTTTTCCATCACCAAAATCGAAAGTATAAGTGATTTCGTTATCGGCCGTGGCAGTGAAGTTTACAACGCCACTTCCGTCGCCATCCGGATGTTCAGCATCAGCACCAACAATCTGAAAGGTAAGATCTACATTGGTGGGTGCAATAAGTTCACCAAGTTTATAATCCTCTTTTTGGCAGGCATTTACTAAAAAAAGAAGGCCAATCAGCGTTACTAAAATATATTTACTTTTTTTCATTGTTTATTATTTTTAATTTTTTATCATCTGAAATCTCCACCAGCCGCTTCCGATATTAATATCTACGGTCATTCTGGTATTGTTTTCGGAAAACGTTAAATCATAAGTTATCGAGGCCGGTGCTCCAGCGGGACTGGTAAGTTCTCCTCCGTTGTATGCTTTAGGAATGCCGAGGTATGCTCCTGTTCCGTTGAGGGTAACTTTATTGGCACCAGCATCAAAAGTGTATGTTGCTGCTGCCGAGCCATCATGTGGTGCAACAGGTGTTGCACAGGCATCAGCAGCAATACCTTGCCATCCTTCTACCCATGTATCGGTTCCCAAAACATTACTAAACGAGCCATCGGCACCAAAAACGTAGGTATCATCAAAAAAGCAGGCTCTTTGTGTTACACCTGCTGCATCAATTGCCCACCATGAAATATCTCCAAGTCCGGGTCCTACGCCAAGTGATCCTGCTTCAGGAGCTACCTGCCATGTTCCTTCCAAAATAGTTGGAACTACACTGCCGCCTTCTTTTACAAGGATAAATCTCCACCATCCGCTTCCAACATTAATATCTACGGTCAATCTTGTATTATCTTCCGAAAATGTTAAATCATAGGTTATCGAAGCCGGTGCACCTGCCGGGCTGGTAAGTTCGCCTCCGTTATATGCTTTAGGAATGCCTAAATATGCGCCAGTTCCATTAAGCGTAACTTTGTTGGCACCTGCATCAAAAACATAAGTGGCAGCAACAGATCCATCATGAGGAGCTACGGGTGTTCCGCAGGCATCGGCAGCAATACCTTGCCAACCTTCAATCCATGTATCGGTTCCCAAAACATTACTAAACGAACCATCGGCACCAAAAACATAGGTATCATCAAAAAAGCAAGCTCTTTGAGTAACCCCCGCAGCATCAATTGCCCACCACGAAATATCTCCAAGAGCAGGCCCAACGCCAAGAGATCCTGCTTCAGGAGCAACTTTCCATGTACCAACGATTCCGCTACTAACCGAAGAACTCGTAAGTTTTACATCATCAAAATAATAGGTAGAGCCATCACCGGCAACACCAAAATCGAAGAAAATCACAACTTTTTGATAGGTATTTGCCATGTTAATGGCCGAAAAGTTGAATGACAATTCTTCCCACTGATTTGCAACCGTAGTTGTTGCGTCAACTTCGTGATTAAGGTCGGCATTGGTAAGATTTTCGACTTTAAGTTTTACTACAGATCCTGATTTTGGCGACCATACTTTAATCTTAAAAGTCTTATTTACCGAAAAATCAATTGGATTTCCAAGTATTAAAAGGCTTCCGGCCCATGTTTCAGCGCCAACGGCTTTTACTGACTGGCCAACCCTCACACTCGTGTTAATTCCTGAAGCATTCGGGTTGTCAATTACAGTTGAAGTTGCATTTCCAAAATCGCTAAAGGCATAATTAACTGTAAACGACTCAAAAGTGATAGGTAGGTTAACCGGATCAGAAGCAGCCGATATTATGATGTCTTCCTGGTAAACAGTGGTCTCTGCACCGGCACTTTTGGCAATTACTGTGAGCTGGTAAGTGCCAGGCTCAGCATAGGTGTGAACAAAGGCTTCTCCTGGCAATGCAGACGACGGTTCTTCGTTTGCAACATCACCAAAGTACATATCTATGATTGTTGCATAATCGGCAGTTGCGGTTACGGTAACAACTTTTGGATTGGTCTGATCTTTAACGATCGTTACAACTAAGTTTTCGGGAGCTTTAAAAGTAACGTTTATTTCCTGTTCGTACTTGGCAGTAAGGCCGGTAATCCCAACAGCAGTAATCCCGACAGTAAACAAACCTTCTCCAAAAGTATGGGTAATTTTCTCGTTAAGTTTATAGCTTGTAGGAATTTCACCCTCAACATCGCCAAAAGTGACTTTGTACATTGTAACTCCTTCGGCGTTTGGAATAATCGTAACCAGCCCGGTGTTGTCCTGGGTGATGTTGAAGATTGCGGTAACATTGGACGGAGCTTTTACGCTGTTCAATGCGCTCAGATCATCTGAATCCTTCTTGCAGGAGACTGCAATAACCAGCATGATCATTAAAATTGTTATATTTTTAATAAATTTCATCTTTCCTGTTTTTAAGATTAATAATTAGGATTTTGAGTCCAGTTTCCGGTTGAGAATTCGATTTCCTCGCTCGGGACAGGGAACACTTCATTTTTGCCGGCAACAAATCCGGTAATTGAAGCTGCTGCTCTGCCTGTTCTTACAAGGTCGAAGAAATGATGTCCTTCACCCATTAATTCTGATCTGCGCTCCTTATAAATAACATCAGTTAGTGCAGCACCGGATAATGTCACATCATGATTCTGATCACCAAAAGCTCTGCGCCTCACCTGGTTAAGGTAATCCTGTGCCCTTGCATCGGAGATTTGTCCGCGATTAAGTGCCTCAGCAGCCATAAGCAGCACATCAGCATAACGGATTGACCTGTAATTGTTGGGATTGGTTAGGTTCAGGTCGCCCTGTGCATTTGCGTTTCGTTTGCGCGGAATATATTTGCGGTTGAAGTATCCGGTATGTTCGTTGCCGGTGGTAAAGGTGGCAGCGGTAGTATCGGCAAAAGCAACGATATCAAGGATGGTTACACCTTTACGAAGATCACCTGGTTCAAACGATTCGGCGGCTTCCTGTGTAGGGACGTTAAAGCTGAAACCCGGTGAGAAAAGCGGGCCGGTATAACCTCTTACGCCGCTAAAACCAACAGCTACATTTCCTTCGCTACACTGCAAACAACCAAATCCGGCACCT
>CAIYZW010000800.1 GCA_903930725.1 uncultured Bacteroidota bacterium | reverse complement strand
TTGAATAATTTAATTCCAGATCACCAACATTTCCAAGCGTTAAATCTGTATTTCCTGTCTCACCGGCCATGGCCTCAACGACAAGTGAGGTTGGATTTAAATAGATATGTGCAAATGCCTGTTCGCCGACAAAGAAATTATGCGGGTCGGGTTGCCCGATAAAAGGATGGGTTTCGCGGCGGCCCGACTGGTCGGCAACGTAAAGATAATATTGGATTTCGCTGCCACCTGCAGTTCCCGGAATACTCCCGGTCCAGGTTTCGCCGGAGGTATTGGTCATGTTCGTTTTTTGCCATGCAGCGCCATTTACGCGGTAATAAATAATGGCCGAATCGGCGTAAACCGGCTGTCCGCTAAAAGTCTTAATTTCGGCTTCGATGGGGTACGAGGGAAGATATGGCTGATTTCCCAATAGCGCAACGTGGCGGATATGCAACATTCCAAGGTCGGCAATGCCAATTGCACGACAATGCAAGGCATCTGTTGATTCCCATGTTCCGGTAAATCCAACAACTTCGTAGCCCGGCATAGCTGCCTGATATGAAGCAATGGCGGCGGCATCGTTAGCGGAATTTGTGATTGGAACAATTACTTTTTTATTCAGAATCAGAGAATTGGTGTATGGCTGATTGTTCGGGGTATAAACTCTGAAAACCTGAAATGGGGTTCCGTACGAAGAGGTCTGAGCTGCGTAATAGGCGGCTGTGGCCTCTATTGCGGCATACTGGGGATGGCTTGTGGGCACCGACCGGATTAACACTTTATCAACATCCAGGAATTTGCCCCAGCAGTCAATGTGATCAATGTAGGTGTTGTTGGGATCGGCAACTACGTGATAATTACTAATTCCAAGATAATCCTGAAACTTCTGAGCAATCTGAACATGGGTCTGTCCTGGGTTTTCCACCCAAACCAGGTCGGTTGACGAAGAAATTCCCATGCCGTCGGTCATGTAATTTCCGCCGGTATGGTCAACATCCATCCCAAAAAGGTTAATACCAAGGCTGGTAGCAACTTTTACCGGAATCTCATCATCGTTGGGGCGTGGGCGGTTGTATGGGAAATCAACGATTCCAAACTCATTATTTCCGTCATAAACAAACCAGGGGCCGTAATCACGCGTCCAGTATGAGTCAACCGGGGCATACAAAAAATCACAATTGCCAATAACTACGCCATTCTGGATGTATTTGTTACGGACGTAGGTTTCTTCGCTGGCGTTGGCAACAATAGTGGTTACTTTACAGTCCTGCGACATTTCGGCAATAACCTGATATGAAATTCCAAATTCGTAAGCTATTAAAACCGATTGCATCCTGTTAAATTCGGCAATATTTGTAACCGGGCCTTGTGGTGGATCAGTCGGAACAAAATTACGCCCGATCAGATGTTTCAGTTTGGCCTCTTCAGGCGTCATCCAATGTTTGAGTGTAGGCGGCTTTTTTAAATTTGCTTTGGTTTGTTGGGCAGTGAGTGTTGAACAAGTAAAAACAATGGCTATCAAAGCGAAGAGCAACTGTTTAAGCGTAAGTTTTTTCATGAATTTCGAAATTTGAGTAACGACAGTTTTATAAATTAAGGGGGCAAATTTAGTTAAATATTCACTGCTTCGCGGTTAAAAATCCAATCGAAGCAACCGGAATCAGCAACAACTCCCAAACCCTTTCAGTGGTCGAAGCCCCTGCTGTTTTGGCGATTTAAAGTATGATTTTTTGTGATGGTTTGAAATCTTGCCTTATTTTTGATACGGTCTTGTAAGGAATCCGGTAATTACGCCAATATTTGCCGGTCATTCAGAATTGATACTGCAAAAGAAACATTATGGAAATTGAAATAAAGCTTAGGATTTGGAAAATGGACGACCTCGAAAGCCTCGTCCGTTGTGCTAATAATAAAACAATTTGGGATAACCTCACCGATGCTTTCCCACATCCTTACACCAGAGAGGCTGGTTTAAATTACATCGAAAAGGCATCAAAAGAGTATCCAGTAAAGATCTTTGCAATCGAATTTCAAAACGAAGTGGTTGGTTCGATCGGGATTTTTCCGGATACTGACGTTTACCGGAAAAATGCAGCTATCGCTTACTGGGTTGCCGAACCATTTTGGGGAAAAGGAATTGCAACCGAAGCCATCAGAAGGATGGTAAAATATGGCTTCGCAACTTTTGACATCACAAGAATTTACGCCAAACCTTTTGGGAAAAACGGGGCATCTCATAAAGTTCTCGAAAAAACAGGTTTCCTGTTGGAGGGTATTCTTAACGGAACGGTTTTCAAAAACGATGAGTTCCTTGATGAATTTATCTATGCCATCAGACGATAGAAGGCAAGGGAAAGCATCGGATTTGCAATTTTAGCCGCTAACTACCGGATGCACCGAAAAAGGTTGCAGTTAAGCGCCGCCGGCTTAAAAAAAATCAAAATATTTGGCAAGTGGTGTTGATTATAATTATTCATACTTTTGCATCTTATCAAAAACTTACAATTATGAATTTACTCTCGATTATTTGTGGAATGCTTGGTCCGATGGAAATTGTCCTGATCGTTTTAATTGTTGTTTTACTCTTTGGTGGTAAAAAAATCCCGGAATTGATGAGAGGCCTGGGTAAAGGCATCAAGGATTTTAAGACCGGCATGAACGAAGATGACCCGAATAAAGACAAGAAGGGCAATTAGTTAAGCCAAACTGTATTACCAGCCGGTTACGTTGGCGGGCAGTTAGCTTTTGATGGGATTAAAGGGCTGTCGTTAAGAATGATCGGGCAAATGCTGGTTAGAAATGCTTGTGTTCTTTAATTTATTCCTGTTGCATTTTTGTTTTTCTTCATCCCGGTGTTGAAATAATTGTTCTTAATTTTACGATACAAAAGGCATACAGCTGGGTTAGAACGTTTCCTTATCAAAATTTGAAACTTTAAATATTTAAAATAATTAATAACTTAAAAACAAATGTCTTATGAAAAAAACTGTACTATTATTTGTTGTGGTGTGGCTTTTGGTTGCCCAAAGTTTTGGTCAGGCAACCTTTAACACCGGAGCTTTAGGTGTTGATGTAAACGAGTATGGAAAAATCGAAATTTTTAATTCAGCCGGCCTTTACCAGCTTTGGCGCACTTCGATTTTGGTAGGCACTTCGTCAACAGCCGTGTTTGATTATCAAAATGATGCCGAATCGTTGGAAGCAACAGCTTTGGTAAGTAACCCTACACAGAGTGATTTCGAAATTTATGGCGCCTTCGACAATACTTATTCGGGAGCTCCACCTGATGTTATCGTAAAACTGAATGCTTACGGATGGACCGGTGGCAGCTACATTGTGGTTAAATTTAATGTAAAGAATAACGGGCAAAGTGCTGTAAATGCAACCGTTGGCCTCGACATTATCCCATTCATTGACGAGGAGGATGGCTTTGATACTGTTACTTACAACAGCACTCAAAAAGTTATCCGGATTCACCGCGGAAATCAAACAAATATTGGAATGAAACTGCTGTCGTCAACATTGTCGTCGCTCTATTCGTTCGAATATTATGATGGTTATTATGTTGACTCCGATTATTGGACATGGATGAATTACGGTTCAGTACAACCACACTATCCTTCAAATTCAGCTAGCGGATCAGTGTCAATCACTGCTCAGGCTCCCGTTGCACTTGCTCCCGGCCAATCGTTTAATGTGTATTATGCCATGGCCCTTGGTAACAATTATGCCTCAATGCTGGGCAATGTAATCCTGGCTGAGAACAAATACAATGCATTGATTGTTGGGATCGAAGAAAACGAACTAGCCACCAACGGCTTGGTTTTGAACGAAAATTTCCCGAACCCGTTTAGCCAGTCAACCACCATCAGTTATCAGTTAAAAGACGAAGGCTTTGTAAACCTCAAGGTTTTCGATGCCATTGGTAATGAAGTAACAACACTGGTAAATTCGAGACAAACGGGTGGTTTGCACAATGTTGATTTTAGTGCAAACGGTTTGGCCGGAGGTGTTTATTATTACACCCTCACCATTGATAACCAGGTTATGACAAACAAAATGGTTATTGCCAGATAGATTTTTGCTTAGCGCTTATTAAAAGCTGCTTTGGATAAAACTTGTCGGGAAAGCTGAACAAACCTCAGTTTTCCCGACATTTTTTTTGTAGGTATTTACAGGGTTTTTATGGTCAGCCTCAATAACTGGAAAGTAACTCTTTGAAAAAGCATAAATTTTTTAAAGGAAAGTCTTTTAGATGCGACAGTATGGTAGGAATAATGGTAAAGAAAACAATGTAGCCTCGTAGAGGCGGCATTATTAAGAAATATCTAATAATCAATCCTTTGTTTTGATTTTTATGAATTAAAAGAAAATCAAAATATTTTTACTTTTATCCGATGGAAATTTTAAAACTGTTTACTGTACCAATAAAAAATAGCACAAAAAGCCTGAACCAGCCAAACCGGAAGAAATTAAGATCACTTTTAAGTAGGATGGCTTTAAGCTATTTATTATTGACCATCCTATCCAAATACCGTAAAATCTCCTTCCCGGAACACCATAAGGGCGACTACTGGCGGCATGCCAAAAATGCTGTACAAATCCCGCCACCTTTCTAATAAAAACCCTTACATTTGCATTACTAAAATGACAGAATTATGGATATTCAGGCAAGAAAATTAAATCTAATAGAAGAATTCATCAGGATAACCGACGAAAGCATCATCGAAAAACTGGAATTTCTGGTTAGAACTGAAAAAAAGAAACTGTACGAAAGGGAATTAAAACCCATGTCGCTGAATGAATTTCACGAAATGATTGACCAGGCCAAAGATGACAAGACCAATGGACGTGTAGTTTCTCATGAGGATTTAAAAACTAAAATTAAGTCATGGTAAGTGTTGGATGGTCAGCATTAGCGGAAAGACAACTAAACGAAATTTATCAATATTACTCCTTAAACGTAAGCCCGGCAATCGCTAACAAGGTTGTAAACAGGATCGTTAAAAGGGTTGAAATTTTATTTAAGAATCCGTTATCAGGTACAAAAGAGGAGCTACTTTCCGATTATCCCGAAGACTTTAGATATCTTGTGGTAACTAATTACAAGATAATTTATTGGTACGACAATCAAGTAATTACCATCGCTTCTGTTTTTGACTGTCGTCAGAATCCTGAAAAAATGAAATTCAAATAGTAACCCACAAGAAATACCAAACCCCCACCCACATGACCCCATTCTCCACCATCCTCTCCAAATACCGCAAAATATCCTTCTCGGAACGCGATAAAGGCAACCGCTTTGAACGATTGATGCAGGCTTACCTGCAAACCGACCCGCAATATGCCTACAAGTTCAAGAAAGTATGGCTGTGGAATGAGTTTCCGGGCAAGACTGACCTCGGCGGCTGGGATGTTGGCATTGACCTGGTGGCGCTGACCAACGAAGGCGACTACTGGGCAATCCAGTGCAAATGCTTCCAGGAAGATACGCTGATTGATAAACCAGCCGTTGATTCTTTCCTTTCCACTTCCAGCCGGGAGTTTAAGGGCGAAGATTTAAAAACAACCCGGTTTGCCCACAGGCTTTGGATTTCGACAACCAACAAATGGGGAACCAATGCCTACCAGGCCATCAAAAACCAGAATCCACCGGTTACCCGTCTCAATTTATTCGATTTGCAGGAAGCGCCCGTGGATTGGGAAAAGCTGGAACATGGAATTCACGGCGAAACCTCCAGAACACCCAAGAAAACTTTGCGTCCGCACCAAAAGGAAGCGCTGGAAAAAACGCACGAATATTTCAAAACGGCAGAACGCGGCAAGCTGATCATGGCCTGCGGAACCGGCAAAACCTTTAACACCCTCCGCATTGCCGAGCATGAAACCGATGGCAAAGGATTGATTCTTTTCCTCGTACCTTCCATTTCGTTGCTTGGCCAAAGCCTCCGGGAGTGGTCGGCTGATGCCGATGAACCGATTACCGCTATCTGTATTTGTTCAGACCCTGAAATATCGCGCACAAAAACCAAAACCGAAGACAAGGATTATTTTAGCGTGGTTGACCTCGCCCTCCCTGCCTCCACCAATGTGAAGGATATTCTGCACCAGTTCCGGCACAGCAGGCAAAACGGTAAATCAGGCATGACGGTGGTATTCTCCACCTATCAATCCATCGAAGTAATTTCGAAAGCACAAAAAGAACTCGAAAAGGAATTGCCCGAATACGCCGTCTTTGATCTGATTATTTGCGACGAGGCGCACCGCACAACCGGTGTAACCCTTGCCGATGAAGACGAATCTGCCTTTACCAAAGTACATTCCAACGAATTTATAAAAGCCCGGAAACGGCTTTACATGAC
>CAIYZW010000799.1 GCA_903930725.1 uncultured Bacteroidota bacterium | reverse complement strand
TGTTAATTACTAAATTTTCCATTTTATTATTTTCGGATTTTATTATAGAATATTTTAAACTTCTTTATTTCTTTTTGGGGGGGGTCTTTTTTTGATGACCAGCTTGTTTCCTGTTTGATAAATAGCCGGCAAATCTGCCAAGTCCGTAAGCAAGGTAAATTGTCATGAATGGAAATTTTATCAACGAATCCATGTTTCCTGTTTCGGCAAGGACAGTCAATACAACAGCCAAAATTAAAATAATGATAATATCTAAAAAATAGCCTTTCATCATTGTTAATTGAATTTCAAATTATTGTTGGAGAGATTTAAATGCTTCATCCTACCCAATTAAAATTTATTACGAAATTTGGGGCTGCAAAATTAATTAATTAGTCGGGATAGAACAATGTTTGTAAGTTGTTGTTCATTTTAAGTAACTGATTTTACGAATAAAAACCTGAATTTTATGTGTGGTCGCTATTCATTTGCTCCTGATTTAAAGATTGTAAACGAACATTACAACATCAAAGTTAACGACGGCGATTTTTCGCTAAACACCAATTGTTCCCCAACCCAGCTTTTGCCGGTTTTAACCAATGATTTGCCGCAACAACTGAGTTTTTTCAGATGGGGATTAATTCCTTTCTGGGCAAAAGATATTTCCATTGGCAGCAAACTAATCAATGCCAGGGCTGAAACAATTCAGGAAAAACCTTCGTTCAAACAATCGTTTAAACGCCGCCGTTGTCTCATTCCAGCCGATGCGTTTTACGAATGGAAAAACAACAACACCGGCAAAAAGAAAACGCCTTACCGGATTTTCCTCAAAAACCAACCCATCTTTTCGATGGCCGGATTGTGGGATTTGTGGAAATCGCCTGCCGGAGAAATAATATATTCCTTTTCGATCATCACAACTTCACCAAACGAAATGATGACTGAAATTCACAACCGGATGCCGGTAATCCTGTCAAAAGAAATGGAGAAATTCTGGCTCGAAGCTTCAAATGAAAATGATTTAGTCGAATTATTCAAACCTTTTCCGGCCAACGAAATGGATAATTATCCGGTTTTGGATTTAAGAAAGGCGGCTGGAGCAAGGCCTTAAGATTTTCCCGGAAAGCTTTCGGGAGCGAAATATTTTCAGATGGCTTTGCAAAACCTTTACCCCGATGGCTATCAGCGGCGAAAACTTTTCAGGCGAGCCTGCAAAACTTTTGCAAGGATGAAATATTTTTAAGTCATCCTTTCCTGAAAAAGGCAAGAACTAAATATTTTCAAGTCATGGTTGCCTGAAAAAGGCAAGGACAAATTTTTTTTCAAGCAGGTTTGCAAAACTTTTGCAAAGGCGAAATAATTTTCAGAAGGCTTTGCAAAACTTTTGCAAAGGCAAAATAGTTTTCAGTCGTGCTTGCAAAACCTTTGCAAGGGCAAAATAGTTTTCCGGCAGGCTTGCAAAACTTTTGCAAGGATGAAATAATTTTCGATGGAGGTTTCTTAACATTAAGAAAGGGCAAAATACTTTTTGGCAGAGGTTTTTCAACTTTGAAAATGGATGAAATGGTTCAATTCAGTGGAATATGAGGCTAACCCTGTATTAACTGCCGATTATTTATCATTTATTTGATTTCGGATTTTATCAATATTTTCAAAAGAAGTTTTTGTCAATTTATTGATTAATTCGTTATTCATTCCTTCCTTAATCATTTCAAGAATTATCTCCATTTTCACTTCGTATTTTGCATAATCTAACGAATTTTTTAAATCAAGATAGAATTTTAAACTATCAATGTATCTTAGTTTTTCTTCTGCCGAATACTTTGCAATTTCGGCAATTTTGAAT
>CAIYZW010000798.1 GCA_903930725.1 uncultured Bacteroidota bacterium | reverse complement strand
GCGCTGGCTCCCGAAGGCCTTGTTTGCTCCACAATCCTTAAACTTTATAACGAAGAAGCCATCGTGGTTGAGCCTGCAGGCGCATTGTCGGTTGCGGCACTCGAATTGTACAAAGATCAGATCAAAGGTAAAACCGTGGTTTGCGTTGTGAGCGGGAGCAACAACGACATCAGCCGGATGCAGGAAATTATGGAACGTTCACTCTTGTACGAAGGACTGAAACACTATTTCCTGGTGCGTTTTCCGCAGCGTGCCGGTGCTTTAAAGCATTTTGTTAACAATGTTTTAGGAGCAAACGACGATATTACACGCTTCGAGTTTATAAAGAAAAACAATCGCGAAGCCGGGCCGGCATTGGTGGGCATCGAATTAAAGAACACCTCCGATTACAACATTCTAGTCGAAAATATGATTAAACAGAAAGTGGTTTTTACCGAAGTAAACAACCACGAAAGCTTGTTTGAATACATGATATGATAAAAACACCCAAACTATTTTTTAACTTTTACCACCACCTCAACTTTCCCAACAATATCCAGGGCGGTTGTGATGGTTGATAAATCAGGATTAATCTCGCCGTCGGAGCCATTGTAATGGCCGTGGCCGATGGGTTGGAGCGTGTAAATTTCTTTCAGGTCTGCCAGGTTAATTTCGACAGCATAAATAACCGATGGTTGCGATGAAGATTTGTATTCCTCATCATCGGGGTATTTGCTGTTGGTCCAGAATTCGTTCCAGTCCCAGGATTGGTTGATTTCGAGAAGAACTTTAATTTTTTCAGGCAAGGCAACATCGGTGCGCGCATCGAGCACAAAACCAGCTTTGGGCGTTGCCGAAGTATAGGCATCCGGAATTGGGTTTTCCATGGTTGGCATATAATGGCCTTCGGCTGATTTTACTCCGTGGCTGTGCGCCCAAACCGGCAAGGCCGCCGGACGAATTAATTTCCCGGGTTTCCATCTGCCTTCCGATTTGTCGGCATATTTAAAAAAGCCTTTTCCGATTGATTCGCTCACATAAAGTGTCTGGAGGTAATTTCCTTCTTCATCCACTATCCAGGCAGCCATCAACGGGTGGTTGTGTGCATTGCCGGGAGTTACCGTTATTACAATTTCGTTGCCCTGCCCGGCTATATTGGTTTTTATAATTTCGGGTTCGGAAGGCTTGTTTTTCTGAGCTTGTGATGTTAAAGCAAAAACCAGGGTCATTGCTGCCATCAGGAAAAACCTGAATTTGAATATATTTTTCATCATTTTAAGATTTGTATTTTGAAATTTGTGTATTGAAATTATTAAAACTCAACCATGATTCCTATTGTTGGCAATACCGTTCCCGATGTAGTTTCGAGTTTTTTAAGCTGATATTGCTGTTCGTTGGCCGGTGCTGTCGGATTTATGATAATAGGCATTCCGGCGGCATCAGATTCGCGGGTAAAAACAGCCGCCGATTCGGATTGGAAATTATAAATGTTTTGAATATCAACATATACCATGAGCGACCATTTATCGAAAAAATACTGCTTATCAACACGCATGTCGAGCTGATGAAAACTGCTCAGGCGCATGGCATTAAACTGGTTATAATCCAAATACGGCCCACCCTGAACATTCCATGCTTCAACATAGGATGATAAAGTATCATTGTAAGGTGTGTAAGGTGCACCACCTATAAACCGCCATTTGCCGCCGATATTCCAGTTGTTCTTCAATTTCTTTAAAACTGTTAGATTTAAAAGGTGCTTGTTGTCCCAGGCCGAAGGAATTAATTCGTTGTTTTTATCCTCAAACCTGCTTCGGACAAATGTGTACGAAAGTATAGTATTGAAACCAAAAAAATCAACATCACGGGCATAAATTTCAAAACCATAAGCATTTCCATTATTTGTCGAAACGACTTCTTCGTTGCCGTAAACGCCAAAATCGCCACCTTTACTGGCAATACTCACCGAGTCGAGCACCGAAAACGGGTAATTAGCATAATACTTGTAAAAACCCTCGAGCGAAATTCTGGAAGTTTCATCAGGTTTTAGCTCTAATCCGGCCACAAAATGACTGACATTAATGTATTTGAGGTCGTTTTCTTTATTAACAAACGCGCCGCTATTATCAGTAAAACCAAGCGTTGTGTAAGCCGGCCGTTGAAAATATTTCCCCATATTGGCGTTGATAAACCATTTTTCGGTGAGGGCATAAGAGGCCGAAATCCGTGGTGAAATCTGTTTGAGCATATTCGACATCGTTGAAGAGTAATTGTTGGCATCCATCCGCACACCCAGCGAAAGTGTCAATCTGTCGGCCAGGAAACCGTGGCTCACCTGTCCAAAGGTATTCCAGCTAAAGATATTAAGGTTGGCCGTCCGGTTAAACGTTTGAACGGTACCTTCAACATATTGTTTCTGGAAGGTTTTATCGGTAAATTCCGACAACTGTGCGCCGGCCCCATAGTTATAATTCCATCCCGACTTTGTTCCTGTAAACTCGTAGCGAAGTTTGTTTTCGGTTTCCCGTGAGTTGTAATCAAGAATTTTCAACGTATCTTCCTTAATATTATCCTGGTATTTATAAGCCAGGTTATTTAGCGAATTGCGGCTTAGGGCAACAGTATGAAAACCGTTTTTTGAAAAATGCCTGTAAACCGCGCCAATAGTGTAACTCCACTGGTCGTTTTCGGGAAGATAACCCAGAATATACCGCTGTTTTTCGTCAGGATTTTCGATACCAAAATTCAGCTTGTTCTGGTCTAAAGCACCCAGCCCAATAATCGTAATCTGGTTTTTCTTATCAATGTTATATTTGTATTTAAACTGCAAATCGTTGTAGGTTGGCAAAAATGGCAGACCAAGAGCCGAAAATAAAAACTTGAGGTAAGATCTTCGTGCCGAAAAGATGATAGTTGTCTTTTTGGAAAGCGGTCCATTTCCGGTAATTGACATATCGGAAGCACCTAATGAAGCTC
>CAIYZW010000797.1 GCA_903930725.1 uncultured Bacteroidota bacterium | reverse complement strand
TTCATTCCAAACCTTGTCATCAGACCAATGATGCCTTGTGGCACCGAAAGCGGCTTTCCGTAGCTTGGCGAATATGCCCACGTCATCGCAATTTTTTTGCCTTTCAGGTTTTGAAGGGAACCAAACTCGTGCTGGAGGTGCATCAAATCGGCCAGACTTTGGGTAGGATGATCGAGGTCGCACTGTAAATTAACGATACCCGGACGCGACGGGAGAATTCCATTTTTAAAACCATCATCGAGCGCATCGCCAACTTCGCGCATATAGCGATTGCCTTCGCCAAGGTACATATCGTCGCGGATTCCGATCATTTCGGTTAAAAATGAAACCATGTTGGCAGTTTCGCGAACCGTTTCGCCATGCGAAATCTGCGATTTTTCTTCATCCAGATCCTGTACTTCGAGCCCCAACAAATTACAGGCTGATGCATACGAAAACCGTGTCCGGGTTGAGTTATCTCTGAAAAGAGAAACCGCAAGACCCGAATCGAAAACTTTGGATGAGATGTTACGTTCGCGAAGCAATTTTAGTGCTGCCGCCACAAATAAAATGGTTTCGAGGTCATCCTGCGATTTATCCCAGGTTAGCAGGAAATCCTTTTGATAAAGGGAGTAATCCCTTTTTTCGATTTCGAAAAGTACTTTTTCCAACGAAAGTTTCATAAATAGTGTGTGTTTGGATTTAATTATTCTTAAAGACAGGCTTGTATGTTAGCCGGCTCATTACAAAAGGCTTAGTTATTAATAATTCGAGATTATCTTTACGAATGAGTCTCGAATCCTGGTTCATCAGCTGGTTTACTACGTCCCGCCAGGCAAAACGATCGAAAATTATAAAATTAAATTCTTTTACGCCAATGTCGCAGTTGCTGCATCCATAATACCAGTCCTGATTCGAAACGTGGTAATAGGCATTGAGATCGTCTAAAGCAGAGTAAATTTTAACGCCGGATTTTGAAAACATGGTGATGAATTTTGCATCCCAATAATTTGCCAGACCAAATTTAAGATTTTCCTCGGCCACAACTTTATCAACCATTTCGACGTAAGGCGGGTAATAATTTGCAATGTGCGAGATTTGTTTTACCAGGTTTATTTTTGAAGTAAGAAAAATCCCAAAACCAAAAAGTACTGTGAAGAGGATGATTCCTGTTATCCTAACGACTTTCGGGTTGATTTGTGAACGATAAAACCACAAAATAAGCGGGATATTAAAAATGGCGACATAAAAAGCAAAAATGATGTATCTCACTGTATCAAAGCCGGTGTAGTTACCATTGAGCAGCGGGGCAATTATCACCATAGGGAAGAAAAATGTGGAGAAAAGCAGATAAACCAAAGGCAAATCCGGTTGAGCACCAAAAAGGATTTTGCGATAATTCCGCAATACAATAATTCCACCGGTAATAAAGCTAATTATGGCCAAAATCCAGATTAACGAAACAATATCAAACCGGGATAGAATGGCTGTAAAATGTTGGATTAACACCTGAAGTGCTTCAAAAAAATACGAAATCTGATTAATCCTGTGTGGTGATCCAACCTTAATATGAAACCACTCACTAAGATTATTAAAAATTATAAATCCGGTTAGGCCAACCAAAAGTTGAGAAATTGCCAGAATTAAGGATTGGCGGTTCTTCCAGAACAAAATAAAGGTAAAAAATGCGGGGGCTGTAAAAAGAATCAGGAACAGCCTGTCGGATAAAAAAGCGATAAGTTGCAGGAATAGCATCAAAACCAAAATGCCGGTTTTTTTCTTCTCGACGTAAACAAAGGAAAGTTTTAGACAAATCAATGCCATCACAAAAGTGCCGACATGGAAGGTGTTGCTGACATATAAAAAGCTCAGATAATATTCGTTGCCCAGCAAAAACGACAAAAGAAAAATTATCGAAAGCAGGACAATTAATCCGGAATAAACGTTGGCATCTTTACCAAAAAAACGCCTCAACAGACTGTACACCAAAAACATAAGTAACATTTGTTGAAACAGACTAAAAACGATTGCCGTTAGTCTGAAATTCCCGATCATCCAATTCATTGGGAAATAAAGCAGCATATCGGGCACAAAGTTTGGCGATGAATTAAAACTCCAGGAGGTAACTTTTCCATGCTCGATAAAAAAATCTTTGTACAGCGAAGGCAGGTACAGCGAATCGGTATTAAAAAGCTGATCAAGATACGAATCGGGCAACGAAGCATAAAACAGGACAATAAAGAAAAGACTCAACAGGCCGAAAAGAAACAGCAAAATCCAGTCAATCTGAGCTTTTTTGATCATCATAAATCTATCAAAGCGTTTCGCAGAGTTCGAGGGCAAAGGCTGCATAAAATGCCGAAGCAGCAACGAGATCGGCAACCGGGACTTTTTCGTTGGGTGCGTGCGCCATCACTTCATTTCCGGGGCCAAAGCCAATCATCGGAATTCCAAACATGCCGTTGATGGTAACACCATTTGTCGAAAACGTCCATTTATCAACAAAAGGAGTTTTATCAAAAACTTTGGTAAAAGCCTTCACTCCTACTTGCACCACCTGGCTATCTTCGGCCATTTTCCAAGTGGGATAATATTTCTGCATCCCATATTCCTGGCCGGTCCAGGCAGTTTCTTTGTAATCCAGAACTATCACTTTTGCGCCGAATCCGGCAACAATTTCTTCGATTTCGGCAACAGCCGATTCTTTGGTTTCGCCCCATGTAAGGCGCCTGTCGAGATGAATTTTTGCGAAATCGGCAACTGCGCAAAGCGATGGCGAGCCGGAAACAAATTCCGTTACCGTGATGCTGCCTCTTCCTAAAAATTCGTCGTATTTAAGATTTTCATTTAATTTTTCAACCTCAAGGCAAGTTCGTGAAGCCATGTAAATGGCGTTTTTCCCGCGTTCGGGTGCTGAACCGTGTGAAGAAATTCCCGTAAATTCAACTTCAATTTCCATCCTGCCACGGTGCCCGCGATAAATATTCAGGTTTGTAGGCTCGGTGCTGATGGCAAAATCAGGCCTGATGCCTTCTTCTTCGACAATGTATTTCCAGCATAAACCATCGCAATCTTCTTCCATAACGCTGGCAACAAAATAGATGGTGAGATTACCGGCCAAGGCCAGTTCTTTCAAAATACGACCGGCAGTAATAAACGCAGCTACACCACCTTTTTGGTCAACGGTGCCACGGCCCAACACAAAACCATCAACTACTTCGCCCAAAAACGGGTCGGTTTGCCAGTTGGTAAGGTTACCGGTATCAACGGTATCAATGTGGCCATCAATGGCGAGGATGGTTTTACCGCTGCCAATGCGGCCAATTGCATTTCCCAAACCATCAAATTTAACTTCATCAAAACCGGCTTCAATCATTTGCCGCATCACTTCGTGCTGTACGGCTTTTTCGTTGCCGCTG
>CAIYZW010000796.1 GCA_903930725.1 uncultured Bacteroidota bacterium | reverse complement strand
GGCAGGATTTGTGCCGGGCAGCTTGCGCAGGAAGAGCACTTTACCCCCGCGCGTCCAGGTGACCACGTTCGAGCCCTTGCTTTACA
This sequence comes from uncultured Bacteroidota bacterium, assembly GCA_903930725.1. Taxonomy (GTDB): domain Bacteria; phylum Bacteroidota; class Bacteroidia; order Bacteroidales; family 4484-276; genus CAJATL01. Next base: position 2,254 of record CAIYZW010000796.1, on the reverse strand, counting down.
CTGAACGTTTTGACATTGTTGCTGTAATTAGATACAACCATAGCTTTTGTACCACCCGGATTTTGAAAAGCAACCACACCGGTATTCGACAAACTTTGAGGAACTACCGTTGAAATCCTTATTGCACCTGGCCTGACGTATTTCGAAAAATGGGCAATTGAATAATATTCCTCGTTTTTGATAATAGTCCCGTTCGAATTGTTGATAGTAACAACACCCCGGCAATCGGCGCAGCCATTATTTGTCGGGCCATGATTTTGATCGAGGGCCAAATTCCAAAGTAAAGCTGTTTTCGACCAGTTTTCGGTAGTGCCGATAAAAATGTTTTTCATGTTCCACATCAGGTTTCCGGCAAAATCGTTGGCCCAGGCTCCGCCTGAAATTTCGGTAAAATACAGGCTTTTGTCAGGATGCGCGTTGTGTACGGTGGTCATGGCAGATACTTCGCCAGCATAAGCATGAAATGCTGATCCTGCGATAAAAGCCCTGGCTCCCGGGTCATTTAAAATCGAAATGGCGTAGTTGGTGTTGTCCCAGTTATGGTCGTAAATAATGATTTTAGTGGAGAGTCCTGCCGCTGAAAATTTTGGCCCCAGACTGCTTTTGATAAAATTCAGCTGGTCGGCTGGCTGCATCTCCATGCAGGGATAACCTGCCGTATAAAAAAGTGGTTCGTTTTGCGGCGTAACTGCCGAAATGGCGATTCCTTCATTTTGCATCTGCTGGATGTATTTTACAAAATAGTCGGCATAAACATCATAACAGACAGGTTTTAATTTCCCGCCTTTGAGGTTGCCGTTTGTTTTCATCCAGGCCGGCGGGCTCCACGGCGAACCCATCAGGTTGATGGCCGGCGATATTTGCACTATCTCTTTCAAAACGGGGATTACATCAACCTGATCATTTCCGAGCGAAAAATTTTCGAGCGAATAGTCGGTTTGTCCGGCGGGCATATCATCGTAGGTAAAATCGGAAAGGGAAAAATCAGAAGCGCCCATGGTGAGGCGCAGGTACGAAATCCCGATTCCTTCTTCGGGGTTAAATAAATCGTTGAGTGCTGCTGCACGTGCTGTTGCATCCAGTTTTTTGTTGAGCAGATAAGCCGACGAACCCGTCAGCGCCGCGCCAAAACCTTCGATTCCCTGAAATTTTGTAGCCGTATCAACACTGATAAGCGGATACGTGGTAGTATTTGTTGGCATGATCGAAAGGTCGGCTTCCTTGCTGAAAAGTTTTGTTTTGTTGCCTTTGGTGAGCCATACCATGGCTTTGCCAATTTCGCCGTTTGGGTCGGCAACTACAATTTCTTTGCTGTAAACATCGGTATCTCCGTCGGTGGAGGTGGCCGTTAAAACCACGGTGTAAACCCCAATCGTGGCGTAGTTGTGAACAGGGTTTACCTCGGTTGAAACTGCCGAATTATCGCCAAAATTCCAGGCCAGTGTTTCAAAATTTTGCGATGTATTTGTAAATGTAACTTTCTTAAAATCGGTAGAATCGATTTTATAGGTAAAACTTGAGATGACTTCAGGATCAGGGCTATTTACGGTAACATCCTCGCTGTAAATATCAGAAACACCGCCTGGCGAAGTTGCTGTTAAAGTTACTGTGTAAACGCCAGCATCCGGAAAAATATGAACGGGATTTATTTCGGCTGAGATTGCCGAATTATCGCCAAAATTCCACGAAAGTGATTTAAAGTTTTCGGAAGTGTTGGTAAACGACACGATTTTGTAATCGGTTGTATTCCATTTGTAGGTGAACCCTGCAACGACTTTTGGCTCTGGAGAATCCTTTTTGCAGGAACCATTTTGAGCGACTATCAGCAGTAAGAAGACTGACAGGATGAGTTTAGAAAAGTTTTTCATAGTATTTTGTTTAGTAGTTTTTAAAATCTGTTTTCGAAATTATGGCCTTTTTTAAAAGAAAAAAGCACATAAACCACGTTAAAAAATTTGACAAACAAACAACGCGGTTTATGTGCTTTCGGGTATTAAACGTTCAACGATTAATAGCCTTCGTTCTGGATTAGTTTTGAGTTTTTATCCATTTCAGCCTGTGGAATTGGCCACATCAGGCGGTTTGGTGTAAGATTATAGCCCAGTGATGTTACGCCATCAGGACCTTTGGTATTATTGATAACATCAATACCACAGGCATTGAAAAATATGGCTGGGTTGTTGAATCTCGAATAATAATTCCTTCCGTAATTCAGGAATTCAAAAATCGTTATAAAGAAATTTCTCAATCTTAT
>CAIYZW010000795.1 GCA_903930725.1 uncultured Bacteroidota bacterium | reverse complement strand
GCCGCTGCTGGCCTTTTGGTCGGCAACATTTTTATTGGCTACAGCCATATCTTTCTGGTACTCGGCATCCTGAAGGACATTACTTCCCAAAAAATGGTAATACGCTACATAAATTACCGAAAATGTTACGGTGATATACCAAAAATACAAAAGCCACGGTGGCACGGCATTATTCAGTTCCTTGATGCCATCAAACTCATGTTCAAAAGGCTTGCCGTCGTATTTTACTTCTTTATTACTATTCTCCATGATGAATTTCTTTAGTTTTAGTTAAATCTTCAAATTCTTCAGTATCATTGTTAAGCGGAAGGTTTTCCATTTCCTTTACAAATCCTCTGTCCATTTTTGCAATAAAATAAAAAAGGAACAAGAAAAAAGAAAAGAAGATAAACACCCCAATGATGGGGAAAATGGCCATGCCTTCAGCTTTTCCAAGATAATGACTTAAAATATTCATTTTTTATAAATTTATTCAACGAGTTCGCCTTGTGGTGCTTTTGCAGGTTGGGGGTCGGTGCCTTGTAACTGAGTCACAAAATCTGCAAGCAAATCAACCTGATCTTTTGTGAATGTATTTTTCCAAGGCTGCATTCCTTTTTCAAGTTTCCCTTCCATAATCTGGTGAACAATATTCTCACGGGTACCGCCATTGAGCCAGTATTTATCGGTTAGATTTGGCCCGATTGCATTGCCTTCCCCTAATTTGCCATGACAAACAATGCAGTTTTTATCAAAAAGAATCTTAGCTTCTGAAGGTGGAACTTCGGCAACTTTTTCTCCGGATGTTTCCGGATTTTCTTCCCCGGTAAGGTTCGATAACGGGACTGGTGGCGCAAGAGAAATGTCTTTTCCAAGCCTGTGCAGATATGCGATTAACGCAACAACTTGTTTAGTTGGAGCAACGTCAATCCCTGCGGTTTTCAATTCATCAGTTATCAACTGAGCTTGTGCCATAAATTCATTTTCACTTTCTTTATCAAAACCTTCGGGATAAGGAACTCCCAGAGTTTGCATCACCCTTATTTTTGCAGGTGTTGAGGCTACATCAACATCATTTTTGATGAGCCATGGATAAGCCGGCATAATAGATTGGGCATTCATACCTTGTGGATTTATAAAATGGTTGTAATGCCAGGCTATGGGTTTATTTACTTTGCCACCAGGTACACCGGCACGTGCCAAATCTGGCCCTAACCTGCGCGAACCCCAAAGGAAAGGATGGTCGTAAACAAACTCACCAGCTTTTGAATATTCGCCATAACGCTCTGTTTCGGAGCGGAAAGGCCGAACCATTTGCGAGTGACATTCGACACATCCCTGCGCAATATAAACATCTCTACCCTGCAACTCAAGTGGAGTGTAAGGTTTTACAGTTTCGATTGAAGGAATATTCGATTTCACCACCATCATTGGGATAATTTCGACAATACCTCCGATGAGGATAGCAACCAAGGCTAAAATTGTAAAAAGAACTGGTTTTCTTTCCAGCCATGAATGAACGGTTTCGCCAAAAATACGTTTTG
>CAIYZW010000794.1 GCA_903930725.1 uncultured Bacteroidota bacterium | reverse complement strand
CCTGGGAAATTGGTCAACTTTACTCGGCAACCAACGGTGTTTGGGGCGATCCCTGCATGCTAGTTGATAATTCAGGAAACTATTATTTTTTCCATCTGGCTAATCCGGCTTCCGGGAGCTGGATTGATCGCATCGTATGCCAAAAATCAACTGATGGCGGCCTAACCTGGAACGAAGGAAGCTCGATGGGGCTTAACGGAAACAAGGCCCAGGACAAGGAATGGGTTGATATTGACAGATCGAATGGAAATATTTATTCGACCTGGACCCAGTTTGACGCTTATGGATCAGGTAGCCCAAATCACCGCACCAACATCATGTTTTCGAAATCGGTTGATAGCGGCGAAAGCTGGAGCGCTGCCAAAAGAATTAATGAAGTTGACGGCGATTGTGTTGACAGCGATAATACTGTGGAGGGTGCAGTTCCGGCCGTCGGGCCAAATGGCGAAATTTACGTGGCATGGGCAGGGCCGCTTGGCATTGTCTTCGACAAATCGCTCGATCAGGGTGAAACCTGGCTTGAAAACGACATTTTTGTTACCGATTTCCCCGGTGGTTGGGATTATGGTATTTCGGGCGTAAGCAGGTGCAACGGTTTGCCGGTAACTTGTTGCGATATCAGCAACGGGCCAAACCGCGGAACAATTTACATTAACTGGACTGATCAGCGTTACGGCGAATCGGACACCGATGTCTGGGTAGTAAAATCAACCGATGGTGGCGAAACATGGTCGGAACCAATACGCGTAAATGACGACCCTCCCGGAAGGCAGCAGTTTTTTACCTGGATGACCATTGATCAGGTTACTGGCTATGTTTATTTTGTTTTTTACGATCGCCGCAATTATCCCGACGACAATACCGATGTTTTTATGGCTGTTTCGGCAGATGGCTGCGAAACCTTAGCTAATTTTATGGTAAGTGAAACCCCGTTTTTGCCCAGTTCGTGGGTGTTTTTTGGAGATTACACCAACGTTACAGCGCACAACAACGTGATACGGCCGATCTGGGCAAGGCTCCAGGATAGCGAACTGAGTCTTTGGACAGCTTTGGTTGATCCAAATGTTGCCGGAGTTGAAGATAACATTGCACCAATGATTCCTTTTGCTCTCGGACAGAATTATCCGAACCCTTTCAGGGAAAGTACCCATTTTTCGTTCAAAATAAAGAAGAGTTCGACCATTTCGTTAAAAATTTACGATCTTTTTGGGAGAGTTGTGGCAACACTCATTGATGAACAGTTTGTGGATGCAGGAGTTTACTTTGAACATTTTAATGCCTCAACCTATCAGGTCCCACCAGGAGTTTATTATTTTTCGCTGATCGGTGAAAACCAAAACCAAGTTCGTAAAATGATTATCGAATAATTATCAAATAAAGCAAACACAGAATAATCAAATCCAAATGTTGGTTTTAAACTTTAAAAAGCTTCGTTAATTCCGAAATACAACCCATTATTACCATTTTTATCAAACCCGATATCGAATCTGACAACGGTAGAATTGTTTTTTAAAATCTTAAACCGCATTCCGCCACCAAAACTGATTTTTGGATTTTTGAAAAACGAAAGCGGGAAATCGGCAACTTCACCGATGGCACCAAAACCTGCCGCAGTCCAGCGTGGATGAAACCTCGCACGGTACTCGCCCTGCAAAACGTACATGCTTTTATCCATGTAACGCCCCTTGAAATAACCGCGCATTTTTTCGCCACCGCCAAGCCAGGCCATGCTCTGGAAAGGCACATTGCCATACATGCTTTCGCCATAAAACTGCATTGCAAATGTGTTGTTTGCCAGATGTTTAAAATACTTTCTCAAATCAAGGGTGTATTTGTTAAAACTATAAGTGGCTCCAAAAACCCTGCTCGAAAACCCTGATTTCATCTGAATCAGTGCTCCTTTAACTGTGGAATTAACATTGTCGCGGCTGTCGAGATTGAACACGATGCTCAGCCCCGAAATAATTCCACCTTCCGAGCCGGCAATATCACCGGCAGCTAAAAGACCACCTTCGGCAACCTCGAGCATTGTATGGTTTTCGTATTTATACTCCAGCCCGAAATTTAAAGTCGGCGGAAGCCTCTTTAAAAGCGCAGCAGTTATTTCGTAGGATTTCATGTTGTATTCTTCAAGGGCATCATCGGCGGCATAATTGCCAATACCCCAGAAGGAATTCGGGAATAACCGGTATTTAAAATAACCGTCCAGAAAAAGATTTCCGGCATTAAAGTAAATCTGAGGGCGCGCCTCGAACATTAATTGCTTTTTGGCGGTGTAGATGGCCGATACAAAAATATTCGACAGACGAGAATTGTAAATATTTGTCTGGTTGAGAAAAAATATCTGGGCACCAAGGCCAAATCCAAAACTTGTTTCGGGCGTGTAAAACACAAGCGGAACACCAACAAGCTGAATTTTTTTCCGGATGTTGATGGTGTCCGTTTCAATCTTGGTGGCTTCCTTTTGCTGCCCGACAAGGTTTAGCGTCAGGAAGCAAAAAAAGAATAGGGCAATCTGGCTATTTCTGAACTTCATTCTGACTTATCTTTTTATCGAACAATACGCCAAAAGCAACCGAAAACATGATCTGAGTCCGCATAAAATTTGTTGTACTTACCGACTGGTCAAACTCATTATGTATCTCCCCAAAGAGGTAAAAAAGGTTGTAAATCATGCCAACTTCCAAATTAACATGCTTGTTTACAACATAAGAATACCCTATTCCGAGCGAAGTTCCAAAACCTTTACTGTACAGGGTTTCCTGGTAAATTGTTCCCTGATTTTCGGCTTCCCTGTTCGAAAAATAATTAACGTAAAGCAACGAGATTTGCGGATAAAGACTGCCTGTCGGGCTGTTGTTCCAGTAAAAGCGAGCCCAGGGACCAAAGTACAAAACTTCGGTTTCGAGTTTTACAAGTTCGGTTGATTCGTTGCGACCAGTACTAAAAACTCCGCCAATGCCAAAGCGGTTTTTAATCATCTTTAAAGCGCTCATTCCCAGCAGATAATCGTTGGTGATGTATTTAAATCCGCTAAAACCAGCGCCCTGATTTACTGATGTTGAACTTAAATTTCCGGTTACCAGCAAAAGTGATTTGCCTTTTGTGAAAGGTGAAATCGTGGTTGAATCCTGACAGTTGCCCTGAATGGAAAAAGCAATGATAATCAGCAGGATGCTAAATTGAGATAAAGGTAACGGAAAATTTATTTTTGCCAATTTGTAGCCTTTTGTTTGGATGATAATTCAAAAGTAAAATTATGGATTTGTTTGAT
>CAIYZW010000793.1 GCA_903930725.1 uncultured Bacteroidota bacterium | reverse complement strand
GCCGATGTTGACGGAATGCACATCCGCCTGTTGCTGCTTACTTTTTTCCTTCAGTTTTATCCTGACCTCGTAAAAAGCGGCCACCTGTATATTTTGCAAACCCCGCTTTTCAGGGTACGAAACAAGAAAGAAACGATTTATTGTTATTCGCCCGAGGAGCGGTTAAATGCCCTCGCAAAATTGGGAACGAATCCCGAAATAACCCGTTTTAAAGGCCTTGGTGAAATTTCGCCTGATGAGTTTATTCATTTTATCGGAGCTTCGATGCGCCTCGATCCGGTGATTTTGAAAAAGAACCATTCCTTGAGCGAAATATTAGAATTTTATATGGGCAAAAATACCCCCGACAGGCAAAATTTCATTATCGGCAACCTAAGGTTTGAAGACGATTTAGTGGAACAGCCCGCTGAAATTGCCTGATATTTTTAAACAATCAATATTTAACTTCTGTCAAAAAGATTACATTTGCCTTCCATTTTTTTTGACGATCAAAAGCACAAATTATGAATGATAAACTTCAGGAGCTAACAAAACGAATTTATAGCGAAGGCCTCGAAAAAGGTAAAAATGAGGCCGAACAACTTGTTTCTCAAGCTAAAAAAGAAGCCGAAGAAATATTAATTCAAGCCCGGAAAGAAGCCGAAAAGTTGCGTGCTGAAGCCCAAAAAGAAGCCGATGAACTCTCCAAAAATGTTAATTCTGAGTTAGGCCTTTCGGCCAGGCAAGCCATCAGCGCTATTAAGCAGCAAATTACCGAAGTTTTAATTACAAAAGCAGTTGATCAGGCTGTCGAAAAAGCTTTCGACGATAAGGATTTTGTTAAAAGCATCATTTCGCTGATTTTATCAAACTGGAGCGAAATCGCAAAATCAAATCAGGAGGTTATTCTTTCACTTCCCGAAAAGGACAGGAAACTTTTGGAAGATTATTTTTTGAGCAAAGTTGGCAAAGAAGTTAAAACCGGGTTTGCACTTAGTTTTGAAGAAGGCATCAACAGCGGTTTTACGGTTGGCCCAAAAGATGGAAGCTACAAAATAAGTTTTACCGATCAGGATTTTGAGAATTTCTTCAGGCAATACCTTCGTCCGAGAACCTCTAAACTGCTTTACAGCGAAAAATAATCACCATGTTTACAAGGAATTATTACTATTTGGTGGCCGGTTTGCCTGATCTTTTGCTCGATGAAGGCAAATTGAAAGATGGCATTGCCGATTTGCGTGCCGACATCGAAAGCAACCTGCACCCCAACGATTTAAAACTCCTGCAAACATTATATCTTAAATTTGACAATAAAAATCTTCTTAACCTCCTCACAAAGAGTAATGAAGCCTTTGATCATCGAGGTATTTTTTCGATAGATTTTCTTGAAGCCGAGATAAAGGAACCGGAGACAATCCTGCCTTATCTCAAAGCTTTCATCATTAATTTTAAAGCCGAAAACCCAACATTTCCCGAAATAAGTTGGGAAAATGAACTTGAGACCTATTTTTACGAGTATCTGCTTTCGCTACAAAACCAGTTTCTGCGAGATTGGTTTACCCTCCAACTCAACTTCGGGAATGTTACAACTGCCCTCAATTGCAGGCAACACGGCCTTTCGTACGAAAATGAAATGATCGGGAGCAATTTTGTGGTTACGGCCATCCTACGCAGCAATGCCCGCGATTTTGGGTTAACCCAGGAGTTTCCTGAAATCGAACTTCTGCTTAATGCCTGGGAAAACGGCAATATGCTGGAGCGCGAAAAATCAGTTGATTTATTGAGGTGGCAATGGATTGACGACCAGACCTTTTTCGATTATTTCACTATCGAGAAAATACTTGGTTTTATGCTTCATCTCGAAATTTTAGAGCGCTGGTTGTTGCTCGACAGCAAAGAAGGCGAGAATATGGTGAAGGATTTACTCCAAAAGCTCGTAAAAAGTTACCAATTACCCGAAGATTTTAAACTTCAATACATTACCAGAAAATAGTTTTTTAACTTTAAATTTAATCATTATGAGACGTATTCAAAATTTGATTTTAGCAGCAGCTTTTGTAGTTGTAATTTTAGGACAAACCGGTTGCATTGGCTCATTTACATTGACCAATAAAGTTTTTGACTGGAATAAAAACGAGGTTGGTGGAAAATGGGGATCTGAACTCGTTTTCCTGGCCTTTGTAATTATACCGGTTTATGAGGTTACGCTCTTTGCCGATGGCGTTGTTTTGAACACCATCGAGTTTTGGACAGGAAGTAATCCACTTGCCATGAAGGCTGGTGAAAAGGAAAGCAAAATCGTTCAGAATGGCAACGATGTTTACCAGATTACCGCCGAGCAAAACAAAGTTCATGTGGCAAAAATAGCTGGTGAAAACGAAGGTCAGACCGGAGATTTTGTTTACAATCCCGAAAATTCGACCTGGGCTTTTGTTGCCGAAGGAAAATAAAAACGAAAATGAGTTTGAAGTCCGATAACTGAATTTCAGAAACGGACTTCACTTTGTTTTTTAGCTTTGCCCGAATCCGACAACCTTGATGTTTTTAACTTAAAAGATTAGTAACCAATGACAACTAACGGAATAGTTGCTGGAATTATAGCCAACCTTGTAATTGTGGAGGTGGATGGTCCCGTTTCGCAAAACGAGATTTGTTTTATCAATCTTGCCGGCACGCGCCTGATGGCAGAAGTTATTAAAATTATCGGGAAAAACGCCTATGTACAGGTTTTCGAAAGTACCCGAAACCTCCGGGTTGGCGACACGGTCGAATTTGTAGGCCACATGCTCGAGGTTTCGCTCGGCCCGGGAATTTTATCCAAAAACTACGATGGCCTGCAAAACGACCTCGATAAAATGAAAGGTGTTTTCCTGAAACGTGGCGAATACACCAACCCGCTCGAGGACGACAAAAAATGGGAATTTGTGCCGCTCGCCAAAGTTGGCGACCTGGTTGAACCTGGTTTTTGGTTGGGAGAAGTCAAGGAAAACTGGATTGCCCACAAAATAATGGTTCCTTTTAAGTTTAAAGGGAAATTTACCATCAAAACCCTTGTTGCAAAAGGCGAATACACAATCCTCGATACGATTGCCGTCCTTAAAGATTCCGAAGGTAAAGAGCACAATGTGCAGATGATGCAAAAATGGCCTG
>CAIYZW010000792.1 GCA_903930725.1 uncultured Bacteroidota bacterium | reverse complement strand
TCCAGAGGGCACGGGTGTAAACACCAAAACCATTATCAATACCCGAAATATCGCCGCCGCCGCCAACGCCATCCTGTCCGGGAACTGCGAAGGAAGCATATAGTTTAGCCAATGCTTGTATCATGGCACCGGGTCTGTCCATCAAATTGTCCGATACAATAACATTGCTGTCAATTGGTTTGACGTCCAAATCTTTAACACATGACGTAACCATCAAAGTTGTAAAGACAACAAATAATGATATAAATTTAATTCGTTTCATAATTAATTTCCTTTTTTACGATTAAAAATCAATATTTAAACCCAGTAAGAACACTCGTGAACGAGGATAGAAGTTATTATCAATACCACCGTCAACTTCAGGGTCTAAACCTTTGTACTTAGTGATGGTAAATGCATTTTGCACAGTAAAGCTAACGCGACCGTTCAACTTTTCAGAAATCAGTTTATCAAAAGTATATCCAACGCTCATATAATCCATTTTGAAGTAGGAAGCGTTTTCAATGTAGAAATCAGAAAAGTACTGGGCGTTGTTAAACTTCGAATCGCTTATCTGAGTCGAAAGATTTTGCCAGAAACTATTGTTGTACAAGTTACCATAGAAAGTTTGTGAAGCTACGTTATTATAAACATAGTTTCCGAGGCTAACCCTTCCGGATAAAGCAAAATCCCATTTCCTATAGTTTAACCTGGTGTTGATACCCATTAAATAATCAGGAGCTGGTTTTTTATAACGATAGAAGTTAGCGAGGTTACCTGCCACATTGCCGCCCTGACCTGATAAGTCAACATAAAGTCCTTCGAGAGGCATTCCGTTCGATCCATAAACCTGTTGTAATACAAAGAATGAATTTGTTGGATAACCAACACTTTGGATCTGGATATTGTTGCCGGTACCACCACCAATACCACCAGTAATTACGCCCATGTAGTTAGGATCGTCGGTACGGGTAAGTTTAGTGATTTCGTTTTGGTTATAGGAAAGGTTGAAACCAAAATCCCAAACAACTTCCTTGTTAGAAATTGGCTTGAAATTAAGCGAAATTTCGTATCCTTTGTTTTCGAGGCTACCAACATTGGTGGTCAGGTAATTGGAGAAGTTGCTGCCGTTAGGAATCGGGATAAAGTTGATCAGATCGTCAGTTACGCGATTATAGAGATCAAACGATCCTGAAATCCTGTCTTCGAGGAAGCTGAAATCAATACCTATATTTTTGGTAGTTGTTGATTCCCATTTAATGTTAGGATCATAAGCATTTGGACGCAAGGTTGGATACCATGTGTTGCCAAACTGGTAATAAGCCGACTGTTGCGAAATCCGGTAGGTTCCCATGTATGGGTAGTCGCCGTTATTGATGTTTTGCTGACCGGTTTTTCCCCAGCCTAAGCGGAGTTTCAAATCATAAAGAGCGTCAACATTTTTAAAGAACGATTCGTTCTTGAGTTTCCATGCTAAAGCAACTGATGGGAAAAGTCCCCAGCGGTTATCTTCCGAAAATCTTGAAGAACCGTCGTCACGTAAAGTAAAAGTAACCAGGTAACGATCCATGAGCGAATAATTTAAACGTCCAAAGAACGAAACAAGGAAGTTTTCGGTTGCATAGTTTGAACTATCGGCAACGATGAGCGGATGTGCTGCATCAACAATACTTCTTTGGTAATTGTCGCCTTTACGATAGAAATGCTGCCATGAATAACCACCCATTACTTCGATTTTATTATCTTTATTTAAATCTTTTTTGTAGTTCAAAGTAAAATCGAGGGTTTTGGTATATCCATCCTGCGAATAATCAGTTAATTGACCAAAACCGGCACGACGTGTCCACATTGCGGTGGTATCGGCGTTGTTGTGGCCCGAGCTGGTATATTTATCAAGAGCAACATTTAAATTAGCGTGTAATTCGGGCAGGAAATGGAATTTGTAATCAAATTGTCCATTTACAATATACCTGTTAACTTTTGATTGATTGTCGGTAAGATTGATTTGCGCTACCGGGTTTGAGGTGGCCATCTGGTTGTATTCTCCGTTTGGAGTTCCGTCCATTGTCCAGGTTGTGTAGCCAGCGTAACGGGTGTTACCATTCATTACAGTTTGTGTAGGATCAAATCTTACTGCTGAACCAACGGCGCCATCGTTTCCAAAATTGCTTTTGCTAAACATGCCTTTGGCATTGATGTTAACCTTGAGGTGATCTTCGAGGAATGATGGGTTAAGATTTAAGGTTAACGAGTTTCTTTTCATATCGGTATTTTCGAGAATACCTTGTTCGTTGGTGTAACCGTACGAAAAACGGTAAGGCATGGTTTTGTATGATCCGGTTGCGCTCAGGTTGTGATCCTGAGAAATAGCAGTGCGGAAAATTTCATTTTGCCAGTCGGTATTTGCAGTTCCTAAACGGGCCAGACCAGCACTATCAATATTGTTGGTGCCAAATTTATCACTAGCCAATTTTCTGAACTCATCACCCGAGAGAACATCAACAAATTTTGGAGCCATACCTGCCGAAAGATAGCCATTATAGCTTAATTTCAGTTTGCTTCCGGATTTACCTTTTTTTGTGGTGATCATAATTACACCATTCGAAGCTCTCGAACCATAAATTGCGGTTGCCGAAGCATCTTTAAGAACTGTAAAAGTTTCGATGTCGTTGGGGTTAACAACCGATAACGGGTTGCTTAAACCTGAAATTCCAATGTTATCGAGCGGCACTCCATCAACAACAATTAATGGGTCGTTGCTTGCCGACATAGAGGAACCTCCCCTGATACGAATAGTAGAGCCACTTCCAGGTGCTCCACTGCTTGAAGTAATTACTACCCCGGCACTTTTACCGGCAAGTAATTGTTGAGGTGTGGTTATGGCTCCCTTATTAAAATCTTTTGTGCCAACAACACTCACAGAACCTGTGGCATCGCCTTTCTTTTGCACACCATAACCAATTACTACCAATTCTGATAATGCGGTCGACTGCATTTGCAGAGGAACGTTCACAACAGTATTGGGCTGAACCAATACTTCCTGCGATTCGTAGCCTACAAAGGAAAAGACCAATGTTGCGTTTGGACCTACCGAAATACTGTATTTACCGTTAATGTCGGTAACAGTACCGGTCATAGTCCCTTTCACCACAACTGATGCCCCCGGAAGGGTGGTTCTGTCACCTGCATCGGTCACCGTGCCGGTAACCTGCCCGTTCTGAGCAAATGCTGCCATAGAACCACAGAAAAGTATTGCCAGGAGCAATAGCGTTTTTGCGGATAGATGTTTTACCATGATACTTTGATTAGTTAATTAATTTGTTAAAATCTAATAATTTTGATGATTATTGTTTCTCTTAATTTTTTAAAGTTGCAAAAGTATAAAATTCTTAACATCAAATTAACATTGTTATTTTTTTCACATATCAAAAATAATTTTAGAAAGTTACCACTCTAAAATTTCGAAATTGTAATGAAAATTTTCTGTCCAAAAATCCCGATCTAAATCAACCAGTCAATGGATTTTCCTGGTTATGATTTTTAATTTGCGATCTAACCTTCGCTCCGGATAAAACTGCGATGAAGGTTTTTTTGGAATCAGGCACATCAACGTATTTTTACTATTTTTGCGAATAATTATTCTTTTGATGTTCAATAAACAGGTTAATAATTCAATAATATGAAACGCATTTTTACTAC
>CAIYZW010000791.1 GCA_903930725.1 uncultured Bacteroidota bacterium | reverse complement strand
TGCTGTGCTCCTTGCAATAGGTGGATGTAGTAAGAAGCCTGCCGGAACGGGTGCCGCTACAACTGTAAAAACATATCCGGTTGCAACACTTCAGCCGGTGGACGTGGAATTGCAATCGGTGTATCCCGCTGTTTTAAAAGGCCAGGAAGATATTGACATCAAACCACGCCTCGAAGGATTTATTGATGCGGTTTACATTGATGAAGGCTCGATTGTTAAAAAGGGTCAGGCGTTATTTAAAATCAACTCTCCTTCGACAATTCAGAGTCTGGAAAATACGCAGGCAAATTATAATACTGCCAAAATCAATGTCGAACGCATGCGTCCGTTGGCCGAAAAAGGCATCATCAGTAATGTGAGCCTTAAAACCTACGAAAATGCTTTTGTATCTGCCGAAGCAGCGCTTAATCAGGCCAAAGCCACCATGGGATGGACAACTGTGACCAGTCCGGTAAATGGTATTGTAGGATCTGTTCCTTTCCGGCTGGGGAGCCTGGTGACAAGTACTTCGGTGCTTACCAGCGTTGCCAATACCACCACAGTGATAGCTTATTTCTCGCTGAACGAAAAAGAATTGATCGAGTTTATGCGTAGTTGGGAAGGTAACAGCCAGGAAGAGAAAATCAGGAATATGCCCTCAGTAAAACTACTGTTGGCCGATGGCAGCGAATACGAAAAGCCCGGCCGGATCGAAACCATTTCGGGAGTTGTAGATGCTGTATCAGGTTCGGTAAATTTCAGGGCATCGTTCGTCAACACGCAGGGACTTTTGCGTAGTGGCACCAGCGGTAAAATCATTATCCCAAAAACACTAAAAAATATTCTGATGATTCCTCAGAAAGCCACTTTCTCGCAACAGGATAAAACGTTGGTTTATAAAGTTCAGGGCGATTCGGTTGTTTCAAAAGTTATTACCGTGAAGTCAACCGCCGATGGCCTGAGTTATGCTGTGTTGAGCGGATTGGAAGCCGGCGACAAAATTGTTACCGATGGCATCGCCACCCTTAAAAGCAACGCAAAAATCAAACAGCAATAACTAAATATAAAACCGATGCTAAAAACATTTATCGAAAGACCGGTTTTATCAACCGTTATTTCAATTCTCTTTGTTGTGTTGGGTTTGATAGGCATCTTTACTTTGCCAATTGAGCAATATCCAAATATTGCGCCTCCAACCGTAAGGGTAACAACGGCATATAGCGGCGCCAATGCCGATGCCGTTTTGAACAGTGTAATCGTCCCGCTCGAAGAATCAATAAACGGTGTCGAAGGGATGACTTATATGACCTCTTCGGCATCAAACGGAGGAGGCGCAACCATTACGGTTTTTTTTAAACAAGGAATCAATCCCGATATTGCCACTGTAAATGTGCAAAATCGCGTTTCACAGGCCACTTCACTGCTCCCCTCGGAAGTCATACAGGCTGGTGTAACAGTCAGGAAACAACAAAGCAGCACCCTTTTGCTGATTTCTGTTTCGTCAACCAATCCTGATTATGATGGCCAGTTCCTTCAAAATTACGCCAACATCAACATTCTTCCGCAAATCAAGCGGGTTTCGGGGGTTGGCGATGCGATGGTTTACGGCGCAAAAGATTACTCGATGCGGATATGGCTG
>CAIYZW010000790.1 GCA_903930725.1 uncultured Bacteroidota bacterium | reverse complement strand
ACCTTCTTTAACAACGCTTTGATGCTTGAACAATTTATTTGCAGGTTCGCAATTAACCCGAACTCTGCAAAAAATCAGAAAATTTTCAAAGAACTATTGGATTTGGGCAAAATTGCCGCTTAAATTTTAACGGAGTATTGTTATTTTACAGCCTTGATTTAACCCAAGTTCATTGGTGGTTTTTCGATGTCAGAATATTTTTGATCATCTCTATTAATAATTCAGATTCACATTTAGCAGCCTTTCAACTTCTTCAACTGTTAGGTTTTTCCGCCTTGCGTATTCTTCCACCTGGTCTTTTGAAATTTTCCCGAGATTGAAATACTGCGCCTGCGGATGTGCAAAATAATAGCCGCTAACTGAGGCAGCCGGATACATAGCGAAGTTTTCGGTGAGGAAAATCCCGGTGTTTTTTTCGGCATCCAGTAATTCGAAGATCTCTCGCTTTTCTGAATGTTCCGGGCAGGCTGGATAACCTGGCGCCGGACGGATTCCCTGGTATTTTTCGTGGAGGATTTCCGAAACAGGAAGATTTTCATCGGCGGCATAACCCCAAAATTCTTTTCTAACCTTTTCATGCATCAGTTCGGCGAAAGCTTCGGCAAAACGGTCGGCCAGGATTTTCATCATAATGGCACTGTAATCGTCGTTATCAGCTTCATATTTTTCCACCCACTTTTCGACACCAGAACCCGCCGAGACAGTAAAACAACCAATATAATCAAGCTTTCCGGAGGTTTTTGGTGCGATAAAATCAGCCAGGCTCAAATTGGAGATTTCATTTTCTTTAAGTTGCTGATTGCGCAAAAACCTGAAGGTTTTTATGGGAGTTTCCCGGTTTTCATCTTCAAATAATTCAACATCATCGCCCACCGCGGTAGCAGGATAAAAACCTATTACACCATTGGCCTGCAAGCGTTTTTCGGAAACAATTTTATCGAGCATTTCGTTGGCATCATCGTACAATTTCCTGGCTTCGAGGCCTTTGATCGGATCAGCAAAAATGGCAGGATATTTCCCGTTGATGCGCCAAGAATGGAAAAAGAAAGTCCAGTCGATGTATTCGCGGATTTCGTCGAGCGGGTAACCGGTAAAATATTTATTACCGATGAATTTTGGTTTGTAAACAGGGCTGTTTTCCCAATCAATTTCGAGCTTGTTTTTCCGTGCCTCCTCCAGCGAAAGATATTTTCCCTCGGATTTTGAAGCCTCATGTTTTTCGCGCAAAGCAGCATATTTTTCATTAACCTGTTTAACAAAACCTTCTTTCTGATTTGCCGAAAGCAAGCTGGAAACCACGCCCACGCTTCGTGAAGCATCTTTAACATGAACAACAGGATGGGAATAATTCGGTGCGATTTTAACCACGGTATGAATTTCGGATGTGGTGGCACCGCCAATCAAAAGCGGAATATTTAAGTTTAGTCGCGCCATTTCTTTGGCCACGTGAACCATTTCTTCGAGCGATGGCGTAATCAGTCCGCTAAGGCCGAGGATGTCAACTTTTTCATCTATGGCTGTCTGGATAATT
>CAIYZW010000789.1 GCA_903930725.1 uncultured Bacteroidota bacterium | reverse complement strand
CAGGGCTGACCAATGGTACATCTTACACTTTTACCATTACCGCTACCAATGCAATTGGCACAGGTGGAGCAAGTGCAGCTTCCAATCAGGTAACGCCCGCCACAGTACCCGATGCGCCAAGTATTGGTGCGGCCACAGCAGGAGATGGACAGGCATCGGTATCTTTTACTGCGCCTGCTTCCAATGGTGGTTCAGCCATAACATCCTATACAGCCACTTCATCGCCTGGCAGTTTTACCGGAACCTTGACTCAGGCAGGAAGCGGAACAATTACGGTCTCAGGGCTTCCATATGGTTCAGCCTATACTTTTACCGTTACAGCTACAAATGCTGTTGGTACGGGAGCGGTAAGTGCTGCTTCCAATGCAGTAACTCCCACTTTTGTTTGTGGGCAGCCTATTACCGATACCCGCGATAGCAAAGTTTACAACACCGTATTAATTGGCACCCAATGCTGGATGGCGCAAAACATGAATGTGGGGACAAAGATTGCCGGCTCTGGTAACCAAAATAACACCGGTACCATCGAAAAATATTGTTTCGACGATCTTGAATCAAACTGTACAACATACGGCGGCCTTTATCAATGGGACGAAATGATGCAATACTCCATCACAGAAGGAGCACAGGGTATTTGCCCCACAGGATGGCATTTGCCTGCTAAAGGTGAATGGATAACATTAACAAATTATCTGGGGTACCAATATGAAGCAGGAGGCAAAATGAAGGAAATAGGATTCACACACTGGAATTCACCCAATACAGGTGCAACAAATACAAGTGGTTTTACAGGTCTTCCGGGCGGTTACCGCTGGACCGATGCTTCGTTCCGCGACATTAGAATGTACGGTTTCTTCTGGAGTTCCAGCCAGTACTCAACGGACCGCGCCGATGCCCGGAACCTGGAACACTACAACGCGAGCGTATGGGGTAGTACCTACGAATTTCGTGCTGGTTTTTCAGTTCGCTGTGTCAGGAATTAGCCTATATGGTTATTTTGTTATTTGACTATTTCCGCTGCTTGTATTGAGTCGAAGTAAGCGGTTGGATTTTTGGGGTCTTAGAGGTTTCATCTTTTAAAAAGGATGAAACCTTTTTTCGTAAATGAAGATCCGGACAATCCATAGCCCATGCCTTCAGCCATGGGATAAAAAAAGGGCGTGATTTTCGGGGGCTTTAGCCCCATCATACATTTGGGCTGAAGCCCTGGGCTATGGAATTTCCCTTTTTACAGGAATAATTCTCTTCATTTAAATACAGATGTTGATAGAAAGGTTGGAAATGTTAGCCCGAAAGCAGCAAATTACCCTTCAAAGATGCTTCCGCGACCTTAGAAGGATAAAAATGGACATCGGAATGAGTAACGGACGGTTCGGAATGAGCAACAGACGGTTCGGAATGAGCAACAGACGGTTCGGAACGAGCTACAGACGGTTCGGAATAAGCTACAGACGGTTCGGAACGAGCTACAGACGGTTCAGAATGAGCTACAGACGGTTCGGAACGAGCAACAGACGGTTCGGAACGAACAACAGACGGTTCGGAATGAGCTACAGATGATTCGGAATGTATTTTTAAGCTACCTAAAACAATAAATGAATGTCGTTTTTATCCACTAAATAAAACAATGATTAAAAAATACTTGCATTTTTTTTATTCAAATATTAATTTTACACCTCTAAAAAGTTTAACCTAATAAATTTAATGTAATGAGCAAAAAACAAACTATCGTCAGAGAATACAAATTCTCTGATGCTGAATTGAAAAATGTTTCGGACAACGTGTTGAACAGTGTCCAACGCGACAAGGTGCAATTTGCACTGCGCGGCATTACCGACGAAAAGCTGGCGCAGGTACAAACCCTGGTAACCAATTTTGCCAATATGCCTACCGATGTCGAATTTATCGGCGCCGTGGCATCGGCAACCCTCAACAAGGACACCATTGCCGAAAATCTGCGCGTAAAATTGCGTTCGGTGCGTACCATGGCGCAAAACGTACATGGCTCACGGTCGCCATTATACCGCAGTTTTGGTTTCGAGGGGATGGATGGTATGAGCGACGACCAACTGTACCTTCACGGCAAACGCGTTATACGCGAAGCCACCGCACAACTAACCCAGCTAACCCCCGAAGGCCTTACCGCAGCCATGATTACAGCAATTCAAACATTGCTTACCAACTTCGAAAACGCCATACATGCCAAGCAACAGGCCGAAAAAGCCCGCGATATACAAACGCAGTTGCGTCTCGATGCAGGCAACGCCCTTTACAATGCAATTACGCGCCTTTGCAACACCGGCAAGGACATCTGGGCAAGCGTTAACGAAGCCTATTATAACGATTATGTTATTTATACAACCCCTTCGGTCGCCAAACAGGCAAACACCAATCCCGGCATGATTAGCGGCAATATTACCAACAGCGCCAACGGCAACGCCCTGCCCAATGTAACCGGAATAATCGAAGGCACCCAAATAGCAGTTGTTACCGATGACGAAGGGAGTTTTGTTTTCGATAACCTTGCACCCGGAACTTATACCTTGCTTTTTGCTTTGGATGGATTTAGCAACCTTCGCCTCGAAAGTATTTTAGTAAATCCCGGCGAAGAATCGTTGGCCAATGGCGCGATGATTCCGGTGGGGTGATGATGTTTTCTTTTTAAAATTCAGGTACAGCGCACCGTAAAATTAAACCGGATATTCCGGTGCGCTGCACTTTTAAAATCCTCTGATGGGCAAACAATCTACAAGCATTTCGTGGCGCTGCCGCCGGTTCAGGTGTAATAAAGGCTTCACCTTTTGGAAAGGTGAATCCTTTTTTACGATATGAAAACCTTTTTAAAATGGCACTCCAACTTTCTAAGAAAATCACTATCAGAAAAACGAATTATGCTTTTACCAAAAACTCCTTCGCCTTTTCAAAAGCCTTTTCGATACCAGCAGGATTTTTACCGCCGGCTGTGGCAAAATGTGGTTGTCCGCCGCCGCCGCCCTGAATTTCTTTGGCAATTTCACGAATAATCTGGCCGGCATTCAGGCCTTTTTCGGTGTTCAGATTTTCGGAAATCATCACTGTGAGGTTGGCTTTTCCATCGCTGACGTTTCCAAGAACCAAAAACATATTATCAACAATGTCTTTCATCATGTAGGCCAGATCGCGGGCGGTTTGTGCATCGCCATCAAGTTTGTGGGCGATAAAGTTTACGCCGTTGATTACTTCAGCCTGGTTTTTCAGGTCATATTTTAACGAGGCCACCTTTTCTCGCTTCATTTCCTCGATTTGTTTTTCGAGCGATTTTTTCTCGTCAACCAATTGCTGGGCGGCTTTTAGGAGGTCTTTCTGGTTTTTAAAAACATCCTGAAGTTGTTTTATCAAATCTTCCTGTTCCAAAAGCATGGTTTCAACTTTGTCGGCAGTAATTGCCTCAATCCTGCGGATTCCTGCGGCAATAGCGGCTTCCGACACAATCTTAAACATCCCGATATGGCCGGTGGCAGTAACATGGGTCCCTCCGCAAAGCTCGATGGAATAAGCAGGGTCGAAGGTAATCATCCGGACAAATTCGCCATATTTTTCGCCAAAAAGAGCGGCGGCACCCTGGGCTTTTGCTTCATCAATCGGCACGTTTCGTTGCTCATTCAAGACAATGTTTTCTCGGATTTTCCGGTTAACGATTTGTTCCACCTGTTTGATTTCATCATCGCTCATTTTAGCAAAATGAGAGAAGTCGAACCGGAGCCGGTTTTCGTCAACCAGCGAACCACGCTGCTCGACATGTTTGCCCAAAACCTGTTTCAGGGCAGCGTGCATCAGGTGTGTGGCGCTGTGGTTGTTCATCGTGAGCTGACGTTTCCGGGTATCAACTTTTGCTACAAACGGCATCGAAAGGTCGCCTGGCAACTTATCGGCGATATGAATCACAAGATCGTTTTCTTTTTGGGTATCCTGGATTTCGATTTTTTCGTTTTCGTTTTCCAAAACACCTTTATCTCCAACCTGGCCGCCCGATTCGGCATAAAAAGGTGTGCGGTTAAGAACAATCTGGAAATATTCCTTTTTCGGCGTTTTTACTTTACGGAAGCGAAGAATTTCAACATCGGCTTCTAAAAGTTCATAGCCAACAAATTCGGTTTTTTCGGTGCCTTCTTTCAAAATTACCCAATCGTCGGTATCCATAGTGGCAGCCTGCCGCGAACGGTTTTTCTGTATTTCGAGACCTTCATTAAAACCATCCATGTCAACAGTAAGGCCATTTTCGCGGGCCATCAGTTGGGTAAGATCAATAGGAAAACCAAAAGTATCGAATAGTTCAAAGGCAAAAATGCCGTTAATTACTTTGTTTTCCGGATTTGTTTCGATGTATTGCTCAAAGCGTTTGATGCCCTGCGAAAGCGTGCGCAAAAAAGCATGTTCTTCCTCGGCAATTACTTTCTTTATCAGGTCTTGCTGCGATTTTAATTCAGGGAAGAAATCACCCATTTCGCTCACAAGCACAGGCACAAGATGCGTAATAAACGGATCTTTCAGATCGAGGAAAGTGTAACCGTAACGCACGGCGCGCCTCAAAATCCTGCGGATAACATAACCGGCTTTGTTGTTGGAGGGAAGTTGTCCATCGGCAATGGCAAAGCTTATTGCGCGCAAATGATCGGCAATAACGCGCATGGCGATATCGGCCCTGGTTTCGGCGCCATAAACTTTTCCTGCAATTTTTGCAATTTCCTGGATGATTGGCTGGAAAACATCGGTATCATAATTCGACTTCTTACCTTGAAGCGCCATGGTGAGGCGCTCGAAGCCCATGCCTGTATCAACATGTTTTGCTGGCAGTTGCACAAGTTTCCCGTCAGCTTTGCGGTTGAATTCGATAAACACAAGGTTCCAGATTTCGATCACCTGCGGATGATCTTTGTTTACAAGTTCGCTTCCGGAAATGTTTTTCTTTTCATCGGCGCTGCGGATATCAATATGAATTTCGGAGCATGGGCCGCATGGGCCGGTATCGCCCATTTCCCAGAAATTATCCTTTTTTGAACCGTATAAAATCCGTTCTTTGGGAACATAATTTAGCCAAAACTCAAAGGCTTCATTATCCGGCTCAAGACCATCGCTGGCATCGCCGCCAAAAACCGTAACGTAAAGATTTTCTTTGGTGATTCCATAAACCCCGGTGAGCAGTTCCCACGCCCATTCGATGGCTTCTTTTTTAAAATAATCGCCAAACGACCAGTTGCCGAGCATCTCGAACATGGTGTGATGGTAGGTGTCGTGGCCTACTTCTTCGAGGTCGTTGTGCTTGCCCGACACCCTCAGACATTTCTGTGTATCGGCAATACGCGAAAATTTTACCGGCGAATTACCCAGGAAAATGTCTTTAAACTGGTTCATTCCGGCATTTGTAAACATCAGGGTAGGGTCGTTTTTTACGACCATTGGCGCAGATGGAACAATTTTATGTTGTTTATTTACGAAGAATTCGAGAAACGTTTTACGAATTTCAGCAGATTTCATACAAGTTGAATTATTTTAAGCTAATGATTTTTATATTTTTTTAAGTGCTGCAAAAATAGTTTTTTTAACTAATTTTGTAGCATTAATGTAATTAGCTGCATTTTAATTAATTATGGCGAAGCCAAAATTTTTCTTCAATCACCATACTTTATCTTTTGAACAAGTTGAGCGTTCTATCCGAAAACAATTGAGCAAAGGTCTTGTTTTTCTGATGGTTTTGTTGGCTTACACCGTTGCAGTTTTGTTTTTGTCATACAACTATTTTGATTCTCCCAAAGAAAAGGGATTAATTCGTGAGCTTTCGCAGATGCGTTTTCAATATGAGGTTTTAAACGACCGTATGGATCAGGTAGTTAGAGTGATGGATGATATTCAGGACAGGGATGATAATATATATCGTGTAATATTTGAGGCTGAGCCAGTTCCAGGTTCAACCCGCAAAGCAGGTTTTGGAGGTGCTGACCGGTACGAAAAATTGAATGGCTATAAAAATTCGGATATTCTCATCGAAGCAACCAAAAAACTTGATATGATTACAAGTCAGATGGTTGTTCAATCGAAATCTTTCGACGATGTTCATAAAATGGCCATGAGTAAAGCTACTTTTCTGGCTTCAATTCCTGCTATTCAACCCATCAAAAATCAGGATTTGAAGCGATTATCGTCGTATTTTGGCTACAGAATTGACCCTTTTTACAAGGTCACAAAATTCCATGAAGGGGTTGATTTTTCCGCTCCGGTTGGCACCGAAATATTTGCTACCGGCGACGGTGTAGTTAAGGGAATTCAGGAATCCAGGCGTCAATACGGCAACCATATCGCCATTGATCATGGTTTTGGGTTTGTTACTTTTTATGCCCATCTTAGCAAAATACTTGTAAAAAACGGCCAGAAAATCTCCCGCGGCCAGGTAATCGGATATGTCGGAAATACTGGCAAATCAACATCTCCACACCTGCATTACGAGGTTAGGAAAAGTGGCAGAGTGATTGACCCGATTAATTATTTTTTCAACGATCTTACACCTGAAGAATACGAACTAATGCTCGAATTATCATCCAGGCCTTCCCAAACAATGGATTAACGGAATTCTGGAATTGGCATTTCTATAGCTTCATTATTGGAATACAGCAATTTTTACCACATAAAAGCATCATCATTCATCCATTTTCCCTGGATTTTCATTACCTGCTCCACGATGTCGCGCACGCAACCTTCGCCACCTTTAAAATGCGAAATATAGTGAGCAAGTGCTTTGATTTCCTCAGCAGCATCGGCAGGACAGGTGGCTACACCCACCTCTTTCATAATTTGAAAATCAGGAATATCGTCACCCATAAAAAGGACTTCATTGCTGTTAAGATGATGTTTGTTGAGGTATTCGCGATAAATCTGGATTTTATGCTCCACACCAATAAAAATGTCGGTAATATTTAAACCATGCATTCTTTTGCGCATGGATTCCGATTTTCCACCAGAAATTACGGCGATACGGTAGCCCTTTTTAACGGCAAGCTGAAGGGCGTAACCGTCTTTAACATTGGCCGTCCGCAGTTGCTCACCATTTTCGGTTAAAAGTACTGTTCCGTTCGTAAACACGCCATCATAATCAAAAATGAGGGTGGTAATATTTTTAAGAAGTTCTTTGTAATTTCTAACAACCATGATTTTAAACTTAAATTTTAAAAGTGTAATTTGTTTTATAGCCCTGATTTTGATATTTTCTGGCTGATTAATCTGTAAATTTCCTGCTTTTCAGGATCGTCTTTCAGTATATTCAGGTGTTTTAAAATAATCCTGGCATCATTCCGGATGGCGGGCCCTGTTTGCGCTTCAAGCGGTTTTTGATGTTTCATTTTTTCGGCGGTTTCGTGGATTAATGGAAGCAAAATATCAAAAGAAATCCCTTCTTCCTTTAATAAATCTTCACCCAGAAAATACATATAATTGGTAAAATTATTTACAAAAACTGCTGCCAGATGGATGTTTGCCCTTTGCACCGAATTAATTTGCCGGACATCTTGAGAGATTTTTGAGGCTAAACCGGTCAGGGCGATTTCGGTTTCCTTGTCGGTAGCTTCGATGCAAATTGGGATTTTGGTAAAATCAATAGCTTTAATTTTCGAAAAAGTTTGAAGCGGATAAAAAACGCCAACTTTTGATGCTGATTTTTTTAAGATGTCCATTTCGACCGAGCCTGAAGTATGTGCCAGGATGCCAGGCAACGGGTTTAAATGTGAGATAATTTCACCGATGGCATCATCCGAAACCGAAATCAGGTATAAACCGGCATTTCGATTAAGCTGAGATAAATCGGAAATTGCCTGTGAACCAACAATTTTAGCCAATGCCTCAGCCGATTTTTGTGTTCGGCTGTAAACCTGGAGGATGTTTAATCCTTTTTGGTGAAAGACTTTTCCGAGCTGGGTGGCAACATTTCCCGCACCTATCAAAACAATACTATTAATCGGCATCTGAAAATGGTTAGAAAGATTTTAGTTTTGCAATCGTCCGCATTGGATTTTCAGATGCAAATATTGCGTTTCCAACAACCAAAACATCGGCACCTGCCTCAACAAGCCTTGGAGCATTTTCCAGGTTTACGCCACCATCTACCTCAATCAAAACCTGGCAGAATTTTTTAAGAATCAGTTCTTTAAGCTGCGAAATCTTTGAATAGGTACTTTCGATAAATTTCTGCCCGCCAAAGCCCGGATTTACCGACATCAAAAGCACCTGGTCAATCTCCGGAATTATATCTTCGAGCAGTAAAATGCTGGTGTGCGGATTTATCACCACACAAGCTTTCATACCAAGTTTTTTAATAAAATTTACTGTCCGGTTGAGGTGAATGTCGGCTTCGATATGAATTCCAAGCCTGTCGGCACCACAATTTTTAAACCTTTCGATGTATCGTGCCGGCTCAACAATCATCAAATGGACATCGAGCGGTTTTCTTGAAATGGCTGCAATTTGTTCGATCAGCGGAAACCCAAACGAAATGTTTGGCACAAAAACCCCATCCATGATATCGAGGTGAAGCCAATCGGCCTCGCTGTTGTTTATCATTTCTATTTCGGCCTTCAGATTTAATAAATTGGCCGTGAGGATTGAGGGTGCTATTAAATGATTCATTTGTTTTAAAATAATATTAAAAAGAAAAATACAGGGTTAAGATGAGCGTAACTTTTACCAGCTTTTTACTGGCCAAGATAGGTTTTTAAAATTTTGCTTCGTGATGTTTGTTTTAAACTTTTGATGGCTTTTTCTTTTATTTGCCTGACTCTTTCGCGGGTCAGGTCGAACTTCTCACCAATTTCCTCTAAGGTAAGGGGGTATTTTCCATCAAGGCCAAAATAAAGCCGCAAGATTTCAGCTTCGCGCTTTGGTAAAGTCGAAATCACCCGTTCGATTTCTTTGCGCAGCGACTCGTAAAGCAGCCCTTTTTCGGGTGTTGGGCCATCTTCATGTTTCATCATATCGAGCATGGTGGTGTCCTCATCCTGCACAAGGGGGGCATCCATCGAAACATGTTTGCTGGTATTTTTAATGATTTCCAGTACTTCGTTGGCAGTAATTTCGAGCATTTCGGCAATTTCTTCGGCTTCAGGGGTTCTTCCCAACTGCTGTTCGAGTAAAACACTTGCCTTGTTTACGCGGTTTAACATGCCGATTTTGTTGAGCGGGATGCGAACAATACGCGATTGCTCGGCCAGGGCTTGCAAAATGGATTGCCTGATCCACCATACCGCGTAAGAGATGAACTTAAAACCGCGGGTTTCGTCGAAACGTTGTGCTGCTTTTATGAGGCCGAGATTGCCTTCATTGATAAGGTCGGGTAGGCTCAGGCCTTGATTTTGATATTGTTTTGAGACGGAAACTACAAAACGAAGATTGGCTTTGGTGAGTTTTATGAGGGCTTCGTGGTCGCCATGTTTGATTCGCTGGGCCAGTAAAACTTCTTCTTCAGCACTTATTAAATCAACCCTGCCGATTTCGTGGAGATACTTATCAATAGAAGTGATTTCCCTGTTTGTTACCTGTTTGGTAATTTTAAGTTGCCTCATATTTTAAAATTAAAAAATGAAAGTGAATATTTAAAAGTGAAAAATCACCGAAAAAGCTACACTTTGGCAAAATAAGTACAAGGAAACCACTTCTAATCAAAAAAAACAAAAAATCTTTTGGTTTAACGTCTGAACGGGCGATTTGGCCTGTCGCCACCTCTGTCGCCACCTCTGTCGTTTCTGTCGCCGCCTCTGTCGCCGCGGTATCCACCACCATCGCCACCTCTGTCGCCACGATTATCGTTACGTCTATCGTGCTGATCGTCGCCTTCGGCGCGTGGAGGACGAGGTAAAAGTGCTTTTCGCGAAAGTTTAAGTTTTCCGGTTTTGCCGTCAACTTCGATGAGTTTAACCTGCACTCGTTCGCCAACTTTAAGAACTTCTTCAACAGTTGCTATTTTGTGCCATTCGATTTCGGAGATGTGGAGCAAGCCTTCTTTTCCGGGAAGGATTTCGACAAAAGCACCAAACTGGGTGATATTTTTTATTTTGCCATCGTAAACTTCGCCAATTTCCGGGATAGCAATAATTGCTCTGATCCGGTCTTTTGCAGCTTCGATAGATGATTTATCAACGGCCACAATATCCACAACACCAATGTTTCCAACCTCTTCGATTACAATGGTTGAGTTGGTGTCGCGCTGAATTTCCTGAATAATTTTTCCGCCGGGTCCAATGATCGCACCGATAAATTCTTTCGGCACAGTCAATTGCTCGATGCGAGGAACATGAGGTTTGTAATCTTCGCGTGGCTCGCTGATGGTTTTTTCCATCTCGCCAAGGATGTGTAATCTGCCACGACGTGCCTGGTCGAGGGCTTCTTCCATAATTTGGTAGGAGAGGCCATCAATTTTAATGTCCATCTGGCAGGCAGTAATTCCGTCGCGGGTTCCTGTAACTTTAAAATCCATATCACCAAGGTGGTCTTCATCACCCAGAATATCAGAAAGCACGGCGTATTTGCCGGTTTTTGTATCAGTAATCAAACCCATCGCAATACCCGAAACAGGTTTTGAGATTTTTACGCCGGCATCCATCAACGCCAGTGTTCCACCGCAAACTGTAGCCATCGAAGATGAACCGTTCGATTCGAGGATATCCGAAACAATGCGCACGGTGTATGGATTTGCAGCTCCTTCGGGGATAACAAATTTTAAGGCGCGCAGGGCAAGATTTCCGTGACCGATTTCGCGGCGGCTGGTGCCACGGTTTTGTTTTACTTCGCCAGTGGAAAATGATGGGAAATTATAATGAAGAATGAAGTCATTTTTGCCTTCGAGAACGGCGCCATCAATAACCTGTTGGTCTAATTTTGTTCCAAGTGTAATGGTAACAAGCGATTGGGTTTCACCACGGGTAAACAATGCCGAACCATGAGCTGCGGGCAGGAAATCAACTTCGCTCCAGATTGGGCGGATTTCATCGAGTTTGCGGGCATCAATGCGGGTACGTTCGTCTAAAATGAAATTTCTTACAGCGAGTTTTTCGACATCATGATAATAACGGCCAATCATTCCAGCCTTTTCTTTAGCTTCTTCTTCGGGGAGTGTGGCTACAAATTCTTCTTTAATTGCTTTGAACGAATCGTTGCGTTCGTGTTTTGATGTTCCTTTTTTAGCAACAGCATAAATTTTATCATAAAGTTCGGACTGGATTTTTTCTTTTAATTCAGGTTCGTTTACTTCGTGATTGTATTCGCGTTTTGGCGAAGCTTTTTCGACCATAGCAGCGAGTTCGATCTGCATCTGGCACTGCATTTTTATTACTTCATGGGCGTATTTTATCGAGTCGAGCATGTCTTTTTCCGAAACTTCTTTCATTTCGCCTTCAACCATCATAATGTTTTCGGCGGTTGCGGCAACCATGATGTCGATGTCGGATGTTTCGAGTTTATCAATGGAAGGGTTTATTACAAATTTTCCTTCGTGGCGGGCAACGCGTACTTCGGAAATCGGGCCATTAAAAGGAATATCCGAAACGGCGATAGCGGCCGATGCAGCAAGTGCTGCGAGTGCGTCGGGAGCTACATTTTTGTCGCCCGAAATTAGGGTAATCTGAACTTGTGTTTCGGCATGGTAATTATCAGGGAACAGTGGGCGCAAAGCGCGGTCCACAAGGCGGGCAATCAAAATCTCATATTCCGAAGGCCGTGCTTCGCGTTTGAAAAAACCGCCGGGAAACCTGCCGGTGGCGGCATATTTTTCCTGGTATTCTACGGTGAGAGGCATAAAATCAACATTCTCCTTGGCCTCTTTGTTCGAAACTACGGTTGCCAGCAACATGGTGTTGCCTTGTTTTACAACCACAGCGCCATCTGCCTGGCGTGCAAGCCTGCCGGTTTCGATGGAAATCTCGGTTCCATCAGGCATTTCGAACCTTTTTACAATTGCATTATTTGACATTTTTAATCTATTTTTCTGTCTTGGTTAAATTAAATACAAAAAAAGGCAATTAAAAAAAATTGCCTTTTTCCATGAATTTTTATTTTTATCAATGCGATTACTTTCTTAATCCCAATTCTTTAATAATCGCTCTGTACCTGTCTATTTCATTTTTCTTGAGATAGTCAAGCAACCTTCTTCTTTTGCTAACCAAAAGCACCAGCGAACGCATGGTTACGAGGTCTTTCTTGTTTGTTTTCAGATGTCCGGTCAAATGCTGAATCCTGTGTGTAAACAGTGCAATCTGTCCTTCCGGTGAACCGGTATCAACTTCCGACTTCCCATGTTTTTTAAAGAAGTCTGTCTTTATTTCTGATGTTAAATACATATAATTTTATAATGTTTTACTTTTTTCAAACGGGTTGCAAAAGTAGGAGAAAGTTTTTTATTAAAAAAATATTTTTCCAAATGATTTTTGAAGAAGGTGTTAAATTATCGTTTTTCTTTGATTAATCCTTTACGATAAGCTGCCAAAAGCATCTCCAGATCGGTGATCTGGCGGCGCATTTCGAGGCCGCCATCGGTGTCGGCAACGGTTTTGCGCCTTGCATTTTGTTCGAGGTACGAAATGTTTGATAAAATATCATTTTCTTCCTCGATGGCATCCTGGGTTGATTTAAAAGTTTCGTGAGCTACCAAGACAAGGCCGTAAGAGTTGTAAATGAGCGTGTAACCCGAAATCCCCGTTTCCGACTGATACGCTTTCGACATACCGCCATCAATGACAATGAGTTTGCCATTTGCTTTTACCGGGCTTTCGCCTTTTTTAACTTTTACAGGAACATGGCCGTTTACCAGGTGGCCGGTGGCCGGGTTGAGACCAAACTCGGCAAGAATAAGGTTAAGCGTTTCTTCCTTCTCGTTCAGGACAAAATAGGCGTTTTTATTTTCTTTGTGGGTTTCTTTTTCGGCAATAAAGTAACGCTCAAAAGTTGCCATTTTCTTTTTGCCAAACAAGGGCGATTGTGGCCCGCACCAAAGGTACCAAAGGTGGTCTTGTGCTACCTGGTCGGGTTTTTTGTCGTTGCGGGTAAAATAGGCTTTGCGCGAATACACATCAAATTTTGTAACCAGCTCGCGGCCATCCAAAAGCTCGCCTTCGAAATCCATTTTGGTAAAAGTACCATCGGCAT
>CAIYZW010000788.1 GCA_903930725.1 uncultured Bacteroidota bacterium | reverse complement strand
TCGTCCTGTTTTCCTGGAGTTATTTGAACAACCCTCATTATATTAAACAGACTTTCAGGTAATTCACCTCCCAGAATATTGTATTGATCCTCAGGCATAAAATCAAATTGGGATACCTGATAAGCCCTGAAAAAATGCGATGGTTCATCAGGTACCTGAAAAGGTGGCACTAAAAAGACCATGATTAACCCCCAGAATGATGCGACTGCCGCAAACCAGCGTTGAATGGAAATGCTATTGAGAAAAAAAAAGATTTTGCCCGTCATAATTGTTTTATATTTCAACTTTACACAAAGCTAATTTAAATTCGCTGTAATAATCCGGATTTGAAAAAAATCCGGATTAATAATGGCTACGAAAACAAAAGTTTCAATGTTTAAAAATAAATACATCCTCTTACAAAAGTTTTGGATAAAAATAATGTTCTTATCCTCATTTGTTAAAGGTTTGGGAGGCTTTCGCATTTTCCTGGGAAAGGCTTTCAGTATATTGATGACTACAGGTTTTAACGGCGTGAAACTTAAAACCGTTTACATACTTCACCATGCCGGAATATTGAGTAATCCGGTGATTGATGGAAAAAACTACAAAAAATGGTTAAAGCTGTTTGGTTTACTCACTGATAAAGACCTCATAAACATGAGGTTATCAATGATAAATTTAAAAATTCAACCTGTCTTCAGTGTAATTATGCCGACCTATAACTCCAACCCGAAATGGTTAAAAGAAGCCATCGAATCTGTCATCAATCAGGTTTATCCAAATTGGGAACTTTGTATTGCCGATGATGCCTCCAAAAATCCCAAAACCCTGGAGGTACTGAATTTTTATCAGAATAAAGATCACAGAATAAAGGTGATTTTTCGCTCTCAAAACGGCCACATTTCCTTAGCTTCAAATAGTGCCGTCGAAATTGCTTCCGGCGATTTTATCGCATTACTCGATCATGACGACTTATTGCCAAAAGATGCACTGTTTTGGGTAGCCAATGCGATTAATAAAAATCCAGGTGCATCTTTAATATATTCGGATGAGGATAAAATTGAAAACTCCGGAAAACGGAGTGATCCATATTTTAAATGTGACTGGAATTATAGCCTGTTCTTATCACAAAATATGATTAGCCATCTGGGGGTTTACCGGACAAAGATTTTAAAAGAGATTGGTGGCTTTAGAGAAGGCTACGAAGGCTCACAGGATTATGATCTTGCATTGCGGTTCATCGAAAAGATAGATTCCAGCCAAATCATACATATTCCCCGAATACTTTATCATTGGCGGATACATCCTTTCAGCACCGCCAAAGTTTCTGACATTAAACCTTATGCTGTTATAAATGCCCAAAAGGCGATCTCTGATCATTTGAATCGAAAAAATGTGAGTGCTACTGTGGAGATTTTACCAACATTTATGTACAGAGTAAAATATCATCTACCCGAAAAACTACCCTTTGTAAGTATCATCATTCCAACCAGAAACAACAAATCCTGTCTCGAAAAGTGCATCAGCAGCCTGCTTTCAAAAACTACTTATCACCATTTTGAAGTTTTGATAATTGATAACAATTCAGATGATTTTAAAACATTAGACCTTCTGAACAGTTTGAAAGCTGATAAAAGAATCAAAATTCTTAAAGATACAATGCCTTTCAATTTCTCAGCCATCAACAACCGGGCTGTTAGCCATGTTCGGGGAGAACATCTATGCTTTTTAAATGATGATACCGAAGTAATTTCTCCTGATTGGCTGGGCGAAATGGTAAGTATTATTCTGCAGCCCGGCATTGGTATAGTTGGTGCAAAACTCTGGTATCCCGATAAAACACTTCAGCATGGAGGTGTAATTCTGGGAATAGGAGGTGTTGGCGCTCATGCCCACAAAGGCATTCCTTATAATAACCATGGCTATTTTAACCGTGCTAACCTCATTCAGGAATTTTCGGCGGTGACCGCCGCCTGCATGTTAATACAAAAAAAGTTATTCGACGAAGTTGGTGGTTTTGATGAGGGAAATCTTGGTGTTGCTTTCAACGATGTTGACCTGTGTCTTAAAGTCAGAAGTTTGGGCTATCGAATCGTCTGGACGCCATATTCTGAGCTTTATCATCACGAAAGTACCTCGAGAGGTGATGATTTTCACCCTGAAAAAATTGATCGGTTTTTTAAAGAAAATGACTTTATAATAAATAAATGGGGTGAAATTATTAAAAACGACCCATACTATTCTCCAAACCTTACACTTGGCAGTGAGGATTTTGGGTTAGCCTGGCCACCACGCATTAATCATTCCGGCTCATTAACAACTGAAGTATAAACTCAATTACAAGTTTTACCTGATGAAAATTATTCCTATAAAATCCAGCAAACAGGAAGTTCCCAAAGCGTTTATAAAGCACGATTTCCAAAAAATCTGGAAATATTTTCCAGTAAAAAGATCGTTAAAAGAAAAGGCAAAAAACGTCCTGTTCTGGCTGTTTCCTCTCTTTTTTAGGCGTTGGGAAATCTATCAAAACTGGCAAAATGCTCAGATTTTCAGAAATAAGGATTCCTATTTCAGGAAGATTATTTTTTGGAAACGGAAGTTTTCAAATACCAATAAAAATAATATTCCCGTGGCATCGGTAAAAACGGAAACTCAGAAATCATCATCAACCCTCGCCATTGTCATACATGCCTTTTACCCCGAAATTTTTAGTGAGATACTCGAAATGCTGGAGTTGTCAAAATTCAGGAACCTTTCACTTTATGTTACGACTCCATTAAAAAGCTCGGCTGCAATCGAACAATTGCTTAAAAAATCATCCTTTAAGTTTAAAATATTTATTTCAGAAAATCACGGAAGGGACATTTTGCCATTCATTAATGTTCTGCCAAAGATTTTTGAAGATGGCCATCAATTGGTTTTAAAATTACATACCAAAGGATCAAATCATCTGAATAAAAAGGAATTATGGAAAAACGATCTGTTTGAAAAATTAATTGGAAAAGACAATCTTGTAAAAAATGTTCAGCTTTTCAATCAGAATAACCTGCTTGGAATTCTTGGTCCGGTAGGGCACATTGTCCCGATGTATTTGTATTACGGTGCAAATGCTTTGAATGTTAAAATGTTGAGCGACAAATTAGGAATTGAAAGCAGCCAATTGCAAAATCTTAATTTTGTAGCCGGCAGTATGTTTTTTGCCACCAAAAAAACGTTGTTGCCAATCTTAGGACTTGGATTAACTGCTGATCAATTTGAACCCGAGTTTAATCAGTTGGATGGTACAATGGCTCATGCAGTCGAAAGAGCTTTTGGGCTTGGGCTTCTCATTTCGGGTTTGATACTGGCTGATACAACCAGCACAACCAAAAATATTTCCTGCAAAATAACAAAAGACCATTCTTTTACCATTTGATAGGAAAGAAAATGCTTTCTTAATAGAATGAGTCAGGTCTAAAAACGAAAGATTTTGGGCTAAAGCCAAGTAAGTAGTTGAATTTTAATAGCCCCACCATTAACCCATCTTGCAGCGTTTTCTACAAAATCACCCAAAAACGCTAAAAATGAGATATTTTCACTCAGAAACTGGGTGGCTTTTTTGATTTTCGGGGTTAGTTGGAATTCGCTAATTCAAATTGACAAACGGAGGTCATCCAGTCCAGTGATATCTTGCGAATACCAAACTCATTAAAATCCCTTTCAACATTACAGCACCACGATCTCATCATCCTCAACCTCATAAAAATTCAATTTGCCTTTAATGGGCAGAGGTAACTAACACCTGAGCAAATGGTAACTACCACTTGATTAAACGATAATTATCGTTTTAACCGCCATTTATCATCCCGCCAAAGCAAGCTCGGAAGCAAACTCGAAAACCGGCGAAATACGGAAGATTTTATCTTTCATTTTGCTTTGGGAAAAATCTTACTTTTGGAGAGAATGAAAATACACAAATGAAGTTTAATAATTTAATCAAACGAACTATGAAAAAGATTTTACAAGTATCGCTGCTTATGTTGTTGCTGGCAGGATTAACTACTTCGTGCTACCGCGTGCAGCCTGATCCGGGTGTGGAAAGTGTGCTGGTTTATAAACCTTACATTTTTGGCCATGGCGGTGTTGACGATACACCCGTTTCGACAGGTTCCACCTGGTGCGTAATTACAACCGAGCACAAAGAATTCCCGATTACACCCATCACCATCACCGAGGATTTTACAAACATGATACCGTCGGACAACACGCCGGTTTCGTTTAGTGTTTATCTCAAATGCCAGATCAGAAAAGGAGAAACCCCGATCTTGTATAAAAACTTTGGCGCCGACTGGTACCAAAATAACCTTCAGGCAAGTTTCAGAACGATGGTAAGAGACAAGGCCAGCGCTTTTAAAATGTTTGAGTTGGCCAGTAAACGGGAGATTTCATCGCAGCTCGAAAAAGATATTTACAACGACATTTCAGAATACACCAAAAAAATTAACCTGCCTGTAAACATTATGCAGGTTTCGATTGGCGCGGTAACTCCGCCCGAACAGGTGCTTACCGAAACCAAAAATACTGCGGCCCAAAATCAAAGTATCCTCACACAAAAAGCACGTGCCGATGCTGAACTTTCGCGTAAGCAAGCCGAAATTAACAAAGCCATTGCCGATATGGCTTATCAAAAGGAAATGAACATGACCATTGCCGAATATCTGCACCTGCGTCAGTTGGAAATCGAAAAGGAAAAGGTCGAATTGATCAAAGACAACAAAGATGTCACCATTATTTTTGGCGGTAATTCATTGCCTGTAACTTATCCGGTAAAATAGGAAACCAAAGGTTTAGCCTGGTTAAGGTTGCTGAATGTTTTTTTTTGTTCTTCCTGGATTTTATCAAATGTCTTCCGACAATTATAAAAGCCTTACGGCAGGTTCTAATCACTTATTTTGATAAAACGTAGTTGTTTGATGACATCCCTGGAATTGCTGATCTGTAAGAAATAAATCGAGGCAGGGAGCGAACGAATCCCAATGACTGATTCTGTCGCTCCGGCAATCAGGATTCCTTCCTGCATAATCACACCTTTCATATCGAAAATTTGGTAGTTGAGGTTGGTGTTGTTAATGTCCCGACTTCTCAAAAACAGGCTATTATTGGCAGGATTTGGATATAATTCGATGTCGCCGGATTTTAGAATTTCAGAAGTTGAAGTATAGATATCGTAAAAGTAAGCATCAAAACTTATCGCGTTTGTGTTCAATGTATCAAGAAATACAGTGTTCAATGTATCCGTAATCAATCCATTATTTCCCCAGTTGAGGAAGGTAAAGCCTTCAGCCGCAATGGCTTCGATTTTTACGGGAAGGCCGTTAAAATAAACGCCCTGCCAAGGATATGTGTCCGGCGTTATGGTGTTGATGCGAATTTTTCCGGCGCCTTCGGGGTAAACATTCAGGGTTAAATCAACCTGGTTTGGTAAATTAAAATTCGACATGAGGTGATTTCTTACCTGGCTGGTTCTTGCCATAAGCTGAAGTTGAAATTCGAGATGATTTAAACCGAAAGCCGCCATCTGACCCTGAATATTGTTCGGATCGCCCCAACGGGCATATTCAGCAGGCATCTCGGCAACAACTTTATTGTACATGCTATTTTCGCGCGAAATAATAACATCGTTTTTGTAAGCCGAATTCATCACATCAGCAAAGCGGTTGATGAAATGATTCCTGAAACGGTTATTTTGTATGCCTCTCAGCCAGACATTAATGTATGGATTTCCCTGATCATAATTTTTCATGTAGGCGATATGATCATAATAACAATCTGTCCAGCCATTTGGGTACATCGAAAGTTCCTGATCAATCAGGCAGAACCGCCACCTGAAGTTGGTTTTATCGGAACGGTAAATCTTCACGTTATTCCAGGGCCAGTCGGTATTTCCCATCCACGATTCGCCAATGATGTAGTCATTATACCAGGTAAGATCGAAATAATTATCAGCCGAATTCCAGAAAGAGGTGTCGGACGGATTCAATAACAAAAACGACGAATAATCATCCATAAACGAGTCCACCGAACCTTCGACAGCACGCAAAACACCGCCATACCAGGCAGTTACCGATAAAATATCGGTTTGCTCAGGATCGGCGCCATCCAAAACCCCGAAATACTCAAGGTCAATTTTCTCGCGCAATTCATAAAGCCCAAAGTAGCTTCCATTAATGTACACCGAAATGGGGCGCCAGGCCGAGTAATAATTATTCATGCCAGCTCCCATGGCTGAAACCTGGCAAGCATCTTTATAAGGAAAAACAAGGTATTGGTTACTGCCGTTCCGAAGGTAAAAATTACTGAACTTCGTCCGCCAGGGTTTGTCCGGGATGACAGGATAATAAATGGGGCCATCGCCTAAAACCGCATCATCCAACTCAACCCTGAACGAATGTTGAGGGTTTGAACGTGCACCGCCCCATCCACCATCCATCTGTATTCCTGTTCGTTGCGAAAAGATGAGGTTTTTTGCCGAATCAAAATACTCTACATAAGCGGTCTTTTCCCAATCGAACATCCAATTATCAAAAATCCCTGAATCGCCATAAAGATTATCGTTGGCTGTTGCCAAAGACAGGACAGGCGTAGAATGGTTTACATCAAATAAATAGGAAGAAACCGCATTTGGACTTGGTAAAACGCCTAATGCAAACGCCTTTGCCTTTAGCACAACCGAACTGGAAATATTGATGGATTCGCCCTGATAAACCGACGATTGTAGCGATGGTTCGCTGCCGTCGGTGGTATAATAAACCATCGAAGGAGTCAAATTCGGGTTACTGATGATAACATTTACAGGTTGTTCGTAAAATCCTGATGGGACGGAAAAAACAGGAGCCAGCAGGTAGTCGGAAAAAAGCATGGAGGAATTATTGCTTAACGACGGGGTTGCGTTTTGAAAAATGTAAGCCTCATTTGAACCGTCGGGAAAGTATCCCCGGCTGTTATCGAGGTCGTTGCAGTTAACAAACAATGAGCTTAGCGGAAACTGGTTGGGCGAAAACAGGTGAATAACCTCTCCTGACGACGAAATTTTGAAGTTTGTATGTAGGAAATTGTTGGTGTTTATTGTCTCAAAAGCCGATGAAAGTTCGGTAACCGAAACCAGTTTCATGTAAATATCAATGTAATCGTAAAAAGTGTTTGGGTCGGTCGAAACCACGTCAAATGATAGGCTCGAAATTTCGCCGGCAGTCAGGCCTGCTTCGGTAAGTTCGGATGCCAGAATGAGCATCTGGTGACGGGCACACCAATACCAGTTTCCGTAAGGCGCCGGATAATCAGTTGGCGAATTCTGAACTGTTCCCGTTCCAACCACTGCATCATTGAGTTTCATGTTTGGCCGCGTAAAAGTGCGGTTTCCGTAAGTTGCGGCACATGAGGCTGCGCTTCCGTCCTGAAAAGTAAATACTGTTGACACAAAATCGGTTGTTGTTTGATTAAATACAGAATTTGAAGTGTAACCAACCGAATTATAAGAGCATGTATTTATCAAAATGTTGGAAACGCCATCCCAGTAAAAGGGCGTTGTAAAAGAATGTGTGTTCCAGCCAACGACGGGAGTATAAACTCCTGTATTTACAACACTTACAAAGCCCGACACAGGTTTTCGGTCCTTACCACTGCAAAAAATTGTCTTGAAACCACCTGGTGGAAGTTTCACATTTGGAAAAACCCATTTGGTGGGATTGTTGGCTTTATCGCTTATCGAATAATTTAAAAGACTTACGGTATCGGAACCTGCATTGTACAATTCGACCCAATCGGGATAATCGCCATATTCGTCAGCAATGCCCGAATAATTCCTGTTGCTGCCTTCATTGATAACAATCTGGGCAGATATGCCGTAAACCAGTATCAAACAAACAGCCGTAAGAGAACCTAACTTCTTTAAAAACATCTTTTTCATA
>CAIYZW010000787.1 GCA_903930725.1 uncultured Bacteroidota bacterium | reverse complement strand
CATTTATTGTTCTACTTCAGCAAAGAGGATTACTTTTGATGAAAATATGCTGTTTAGTTTTATGGGTGTCGAAATGGATTGGTTGGGTACCCCAAAAAATTAAGGTGGCATGAATAGTATTTACCGGATCATTTGTATTTGTTTACCAGAATTTATGAATCAGAAACAATTCAATCCGTTTTCAAGGAATATTTTCTACCTACTTTGCCTGATATTGCTTTCTGGGAGGTTCCTGCTTCCACACTTTAACACGCATGATGTTCTATCCATCCTGAGCTGGGATGTTTTTGGCTATTACCTCTACCTCCCGGCAACTTTTATCCACCATGACCTGGGTCTGAAAGATTTCTCCTGGATACAACAAGTTCTCGACACCTATCACCCAACGATCGGGTTTTACCAGGCTTATATGGGGCCCACGGGTGATTATGTGATGAAATACCCCATGGGACTAGCGATTCTCAATTTTCCTTTTTTTTCAATCGGTCATGTTGCAGCCCACATTTTCGGTTATTCTCCCGACGGATTTACCTTGCCTTATCAGTTATCGATTGCGCTGGGCAGCATCTTTTATGCCATGGTTGGCCTATGGTTTCTGCGGAAAGTACTGCTCAGTTTCTTTGATGACAAAATTGTTGCCCTTGTCATGATTGTTATCGTTCTGGGGACTAATTACCTTAGCCTCAGTGCCTTCGACGGGATGATGCCCCATAATTACCTTTTTACGATCTACGCGCTGGTAACTTGGCTTACAATTCGCTGGCACGATGATCCGAGATGGAAATTTGCAATTCCCCTGGGCTTGCTATGTGGTCTTGCCATGCTGGTAAGACCCACAGCGGGGGTTATTGTCCTGGTTCCCCTTTTGTGGGGTGCCTGGGGATCTTTAGAATGGAAGAAAATATGGAACCTTGTTGCCGGCAACTTTCCGCAGATCATAGTTATGGTGCTGTTACTATTCCTGGTAGTTGACTTCCAGATACTTTACTGGAGAGTATACAGTGGGAAAAGGTTATATTACAGCTACGAAAAGGTGGAACAGCTCGAATGGATCGCCCCATACCTTGGTAAGGTTTTGTTTTCGTACCGGAAAGGATGGCTCATCTATACCCCTGTAATGATTTTTGCCCTTGCAGGATTTTATCCGCTGGCAGTGAAGTACAGCAAAATCTTCCTGGCCTTGTTCTTGTTTTTTATCGTCAACCTGCTGATTGTTGCAAGCTGGCCTACCTGGTGGTACGGAGGGAGTTTCGGGCAAAGGGCACTCATGGAGTCATATATGATTTTAGCATTTCCATTGGGGGCTTTTCTGGAATGGGTGTTGCACAAGAGTAAAATAATTTTAAGGCCATTTCTTGTAGTTTTCCTCATGCTCGCAAGCCTCAATCTCTTCCAGACCTGGCAATATTACAATTATATCATCGATTCTTCCAGGATGACCAGCCGCTATTACTGGCAGATCTTCGGGAAGACAAGTGTAACTGAAATCGACCGGAAGTACCTGCTTCCCTCTCTTGATGACGAGGAAAAGGAAATAATACCGATCGAGGAAAAATTTTCAACAAGAATGCTGGCATCCTATAATTTTGAGAAACCAACAAAGGACGAACTTCCAGGTCTTTGCCGGGATACCGCACATAACGGGAACAATTCCTTTAAGATGGATAAGAACCGGGTATTCTCACCGGGAATCAACATTCCCTATAATGAACTTTCGAAAAGGGATTTCGCCTGGATAAAGGTTTGCGGCCACATCTATTTTACCTGCAAGCCTGAAGATGTTTTATGCTGGCTCGTGGTGACATGCATCCAGGACGGGAAACCCTATAAATACAGGAAACTGCCGCTTGACAGGGCCGGACTGAAACCATTCGAATGGAACAAGTTATGCCTTGATTATTGTACACCCTACCTTGAATATAAGAATGGGGAGGTACAGGTCTATTTCTGGTACCATGGCGAGAAAGAGCTGCTTGTTGATGACATCGAGATAAAACTGTTTGAATTTGACTGAGTAAGTCTAAATAACAAATTATCAGGTTAATATATCAATACTCCGCTAAGATTTGATATAAATAGCTGAATATCAATATAATAGGTGAATTTAATTTTAATTAATGCATTGATTATCATTAATTTAGATGATTTTTACAATAATCATCTAATTATAGCTATTAAAATTTAGCAAATCGTTAAATAACATATTACCAACCAATACGTTACAAAAAGATGTTTTTTCTGGACTTAACAAAGCCCGCAAAGATTTTATTTCCAACGTACTTTAACTCTTTTTATCCATCAAGGGTAGAATTAATTTCCTCAAACTTGAGCGCTATGGCTCATGGATTGAACAAACTGTCAAAAACCATCCTCGATGGCCAATTATAAAACGTTGTGCAACAATACTTTGATGCTCGATGATTTATGTGCGTGTTTGCTATTAACCCGAACTCTGCTAAAAATCAAAAAATTATCAAAGAACTATTGGAGTATGGTAATATTGCCGCTTAAAATTTAACGGAGTATTGTAGAAAACACCAGTTATTTTTTTGGTCTGGTTGGCACGATATAGAGCGGTACAGGTGTAAGTTGCAGCACTTTTTCGGTAACGCTTCCCATCACCATTTTATCGAACAATTTACGGCTGAATGATCCGATTACAATAACATCGGCATGGGTTGTTTTTGCTGCCTCTAATATCGAATCGGCAATATTACCTTCCTTTATAATGGTTTTTATGGTTTCATCGCCAAGGTGATGCTTTGCCTTATCAAGATATTTCTGTGCTGCATGTTTCAGTTCATCAACGCTATCTGTTTCCATTGGACCCATATCGGCATAGCCGGTAAAGCCCATAATTGGCGAATACTCTGCCGACGAATACTTCAAAGGATCGAGGATGACATGAAGCAGCGTTATTTCGGTATTCAGCGCTTTAGCAAAACCAAAACCTGTTTCGGCAACTTTCAGTGCAGTTGGATCGTAATCCAGGGCAATCAATACTTTTGTTATTTGATGTGTCTTCATTTTTCGTTTATTTTAAAATATGATACTTAGCTATTTTTAAGATTACAAGAAAGAAAGGTAGGCAGGATAGATTCTCCATAAGCTTTCGGCCTGAAGAATTCATCTCAGCAACGCTCCTTTATTTGTTTAAATGCATTTTGGTTGCTTTTAAATATGGCAATCTGATTTCAATTTATTGATCCAAAAGTTTAAAAAGCTCCTTCAAATCCGGTGAGAGTATCACTTCCGTTCTGCGGTTTCCGGCACGACCTTCGGCGGTGTCGTTCGAATTTATGGGGTGAAATTCACCCTTGCCGGATGCCGTTATACGCATCGAATCGAAGTTATTGTCTTTTGTTAAAATCCTGACAATGGAGGTTGCTCTGGCAGTGCTGAGATCCCAGTTATCTTTAAATTTATTTGTCTGGATGGGTACATTATCGGTGTGTCCTTCGATCATTACCGTAATATCCTGGGTACTGTTCAGCACCTGAGCAAGCGATTTGAGGGCTTCTTTTCCTTTGGGATCAACCACATCGCTGCCCGATTTGAAAAGCAGTTTTTCGGCTAACGAAACATATACGTTGCCGTCTTTTGTGTAAATCGAAAGCTCATCAGCCTTGTAATAGATCAGCGCATTGGCTATCGAATTTTTAAGCTTCGACATCACATCTTTTTGTGCCTGAATCATATCCTGGAGGTTTTTTAACCGTTTTGCCTGGTCGGCAATGGTCATTTTTGAGGTGTTCGAAAGCACCTTCAGATCATTCTGAACCGATGCATTTTCGTTTTGCAGTGAAGTTTTTTCGTTGTACAGATTGCTTAACTGCCTGTTGCAATCGTCTAACTGATCGTGCAAACTGATGCTGTCTTTTTGAAGTTTATCAACTTTGGCCTGCGAGTTTACAAGTTTTTTGCTGGGACCGCATGACGTAATTGATAAGCCAAGTATCAAAAACATGAGTGCCAGGAAGTGAAATGAATTTTTCATACAATTAATTTTTTAATGAATAATTAAGGTACAAAATTAGATGTCAGGCCATTGATAAGTGTTACACAACTATTGAAAAGAGTTACATCATTCACACATTTGGGAAGAGGAAGAATGGAATGGTGGAATGTTGGAATGTTGGAAAATTGGAAGATTGGAATGGCGAAAGATTTGAAGAATGGATTGAGGCGTTAGCCGAAATCCCGCTTTGGCGGGAGAATGTTGAGGTATTAGCCGTAATCCCGCTTGGCGGGAGAAGAATGGAAAAGTGGTAGAATGTGACAATTCGACAATGGAAGAATGGAATCTGGGCTAAGCGGCATTACAAATGCCGCTTAGCCGGGGGAATAGCAGCGGGATTTAGTACCCCTTCATTTTCAAATTCGTTTTCGGTTTTCGACAATAAAATGCCTTCTTTTTTTACGTCTATCATTAGGATATTTTTATAATTTTTTTAAGAATCGGTTCTATTTTCATAATCGAAGGCATGGTATCGCCTAACAAAAACCCCCACGGTTTCATGGTTTCGACATGATCGAAAATGAGTTTAACGATGGCAAGCAGTGGTATCGAAAGAAACATCCCGGGTATGCCCCAAAGGGCGTTTCCAACAAACACAACTATTATCGAAAAAAGGGCATTTATCTTAACTTTTGAAGCTACGATATAAGGCACGATGAAGTTATTATCAATCAATTGGATGATGTAATAAATTACCAGAACGTAAATTGCATAATAAGCCGAAGTTTTGGTGGCCAAAGCAACAATCATTGGGATTAAAACTGCCACAAGCCCGCCGATATAAGGGATTAAATTGAGCAATGCTCCAATAATTCCAAGCAGAATGGCGTATTCGATTCCAAGCACAAACAGCGTGGTGATTTGCATCCCGGCTACAATCGCAGTTTCGATAATCAAACCTACAAGGTAGCGCTGAATGACGTTTTTTATCTGCGATACTATTTCACTTACCTGGCTTTGGTGGGCTGCTCTAAATAGCTGGTGAATAAAATCGCGCAGGAGGGGTTGATAATACAAAATTAAAAAGATGTAAAGGGGAAGCAGCAATGCGATCATCACGCCTGTGCCAATAGTTACAAGTGTTTGCCCTATTGCAGCAGTGCTTTGGTTGATAATTTCGCCCTGTGTTTTGGTTATCCATTCATGAATATTTTTAGCGTCAATATCTAAATATCCCGAAGCCCAGATGATAGCGTCGTTAAAAATATCTGTGAACTTCTCGACCAGATCAGGCCAGGAGTCTGTAAACCGGCTTGCCTGCGAAAATAAAAGTACACCAAATCCAGCGATAACTATAAACGTAAGGAATAAAGCTATGATAATTGCGATTAACCTGTTTATCCTCTTCTGGACCAAAAAATCAACTATCGGACTAAGTAAAACGGCCATGATAATGGCAAAAACCAGTGGCACAATAATGCTCTGGGCGATATACAAAATCGCCATCAGACCAATTATGCCAATGATAAAAATGGTTGCTTTTGCGTAAAACGGGAATTTTATTTCTTCAATTTTCACGGCTTTTCAGCTTTCAGTTGTTTCCTGTGGAAAACACGATTAAATACATACTGTCCAAATGTTGCAATAGTAGCGGGATTTTGAGCAACAGCACTTGTTACACCAATTTGTAAAATCGAACCAAAAATCCTCCTGTAGACACCTCCCGAAAAACCAATAATCAGCTTTTTCGAAACATATCCGGTGGCCAGTCCCAGCAAAGCAACCAAAACGTTTTCGTATAACTTTGGTGATGTAGCCAAATCCTTCAAAGTACCCTTAATCAGGTTGGCTGGTTTAAGGCTTTCGATAGTGAAGTAGAGTTGTTCTTTTAAAAGTTGCCCGTTTACATTCTGTTCAACTTCCTTGAATTGAATTGCATTTTTAAGCCCGGCAACTGATGTAATGTTTTGCATAAGATTTTTTTAAACATTGTTTTGACAATATAATTACCGAAAAGCTTTTTGAACCATTTATGAAAAAAGAGGTGCAAAATAATCGCCATGACGCCATAAAAGGCCCCTACCGCAAAGAATCCATAAAAAATCCGATGCAGAATTTCGCCAAGCCATAAAGCCATTCCCAAACTCACAAAAAGCATAAACGACCCAAAAATAAGGAGTACAATTGCCCTTGGTATTAATGAAGATGCAATATCCGTTGTTTTGTCCAAGGTTTTTAATTTTGCCAGCTCCAGGGTTGTTTCGATGTAATTGGTAACCTTTTCCATGAGCGTTTCAATCAGGTTTATCTTGTTTTCCATGATGCCTGTTTTCATTAAATTCGACATGATTTCCAATCTTCTTGCTTAAGAACTTTTATTTACAAATTCAATAACGTACACAGAACTTACATTTTCGACAGATTTATTTTTTCGGTTTCCCTTATGCTTTCCAGGGTTTTCACTGTTGTGATGATGCGGGCGATTTGGGATTTTATACCACCCCCGATGTACTCCGTTGTCGCGTTTAACAATCACAGCACAGGATGAGGTACACACCAAAAAACCCGCAAACATCAGTATAACAGCAAATATTCCAGGGGTTTTCATGGTTGTATTAATTCTTTTTAAAATCTTTCGATTTGCCTTTTTCTCCTTCGGCAAAGCTGGACACTTCTTCCTTCATCTCTTCAAATTTTTCGGAGATGTCATCCCTGAATTCGTTGAATTTTTCTTTAAGAGAATCAACATAATCCTCTCCTTTTTTGCAGATTTTTCTGCGGGTTTTCGACCCTTTCTGAGGGGCAAATAAAATCCCTAAAGCTGCTCCGGCAGCGACACCGGCCAATACGCCCCAA
Source organism: uncultured Bacteroidota bacterium (assembly GCA_903930725.1). Classification (GTDB taxonomy): domain Bacteria; phylum Bacteroidota; class Bacteroidia; order Bacteroidales; family 4484-276; genus CAJATL01. Next base: position 5,289 of record CAIYZW010000787.1, on the reverse strand, counting down.
AACACTTTTCCTGTACTCATAATTTTAATTTTTTATTAATGATTTTTACTAAAGATATAATTTAAAATATCCGGTTACCCTGGATAATCCTCAGTATTACTGCGATAACTGCAATAACAAGAAGAATGTGAATAATGCCACCTGCACTGTAGCCAACAAATCCGATGGCCCAGGCAATGATCAGTATTACGGCGATTAAATAAAGTAAGTTTCCCATGACTGTAAGTTTTTTTTATGTTGTTTATAAAAATTTTTCTAACACAACAAAGGTATTTCCCGGCGCCCCTGAAACCGTTACATAATTAAGTTTAAGAGTTACATCATTCACACATTGGCTGGGGCCAGGAGGATGGAAGAATGGAATGTTGGAATGTTGGAAAAATGGAATACTGGATTTTTTTACCACGAAGGCACGGAGGACACGGAGAAAGCACAGAGAAGGAGGATGGAGGAATGGAATGTTGGAAAATTGGAATGGTGGAAGATTGGAAGATTGCCGATTTCAGATTTAGGAGGCAAAAAAAAAGGCTCACCATTGGCGAGCCTCTTTTCGATATTTTAAATTGAATGATTATTCGATCACGATACGTTTTGTGATGACTTCACCATTGGTGGTTTCGATCTGGAGGAAGTATAAACCTCTTACATATTTCGAGACATCAACCTGGATTGTGGTCCCCTTCGTGGTGTAATCAATCACTGATTGCCCCGTAAGGTTGACGAGTTTTAACCTGTTGATTTCGAAATCGGAAACAATATTGATGACTTCATTGGCCGGATTTGGGTAAACCTTTACAGTTGATGTGTTAACCGGATTGCTTAAACCTGTGATGTCCATTGTTGTGCTGATAACAGATGACACCCCGTTAATCTCAAATTTTCCATCATAAGCCGGGTAGTTTGGATCGTAAGTAAAGGTAATTTCATAAGTAGCCCCGGTTTCCGAACGATATACTCTGAATTGCAAATTTTCACCCGAATCATAGCCATCGAGTCTTTCGGTGTAAGGGTCATTGCCCATCACAATCAGGCGGTTGAGATTATCTTTACTTTCAAATCTGGTAACTCCAATACATAAACCATCATCATTAAAGGCTCCGATTATATCGCCAGCCTGTAATTCATTCATTGCACCGTCGGCAAACAAAATAATGTGTGGCTGTGAAGTATTTACAACCTCATTCCATGGTGAATTAACAAATTCAAAACCTTTCGCTATATCTCTAACCCCATCAATTGGGTTATCAGTATTAAAATCCGGGAAGGTAACATTGAATGAAGTTGAAGAAGTTTTATTTACCAAAAGATAGGCTTTGCCAGGATATAGTGCCTGGAAATCGGCAGCATTGTTTGTCCAAATCTCGCCATTTGACCAGTCATAAATCAATAATACTTTGCTGGCATTAGCCCCAAGCAACGTTTGAACATTGGTCATAACATTGGTAAGAACCGGCAGATAAGTGTTTCCACCATTGATTAAAAATGATTGATTGGCAACTGCTTGTCCGTAAACCGATAAACATGTTGGGGCGCTAAATTTAGCTTTATAACCAACTGGCATCAGGTTTCCAATCTGGTTGATTGGAGGCGATGGTACCGGCCAGTAATACTTTCCTGCCTTATTTATCATAATAATCAGGTCGTTTACAACCGGAGCCATTACTGATGGAACAGTTGCTGCACTCTTATCAACATAAGATGATATTCCGTTCCACGATGGAATTTCGATAGGAATAATCTGAATGGGGACAATGATATGAACACATGCCTCAGCCGAAAAAGGACAGGCTACCTGATTGGCCTGAACGCACAACACGAATCCGCCATTCCAGATATCATAGTTTCCGGGAGTGTAAACAGGATTTTCGATTGTTGGATCGTTAAATGTACCATCGCCATCGGTTGTCCAAAGAATTGAGCTTTCGTTTTCGATAACCGGGAAAAGTTCTATTGGTAAAAAGACATGGTTGATCTGGTCGAAATCACTACAATCGAGTGTTCTTTCGGTATCAAGTCCGGTTATTGTTGTTTCGGAAATAATATTCAGTTCGAGGCAATCTTCGACAACTTCCAGAACACAAGCTCCCAGGCTGGTGGCGGTAAGGCATAAACCAACTGTACCGGCAGCAATATCAACATTTCCGGGAGTATACACCGGATTCAGAATTGTTGCATCATCAAAAGTACCGGTTCCTGTGGTTGTCCACAAAAGTTCATCATAACTGCTGGCAGAACCGTTTAGTAGCAGGTTTTCACCTTCACAGACTGAAGCATTACCACCAGCATAAGCCGTGGGCAATGCTTCGATGTAAAGTATGAGGCAATCCGTTACATCCGACGTACAAAGTGCTGCGCCAAAGGCAACCAGGCAAAGATTAACCTGGCCATTGATAAGATCTGCAGAACCGGGATTGTAGTTTGTAATCTCAAGTGTTTCATCGTCAAAGTAGCCATCGCCATCTGACGTCCAGAATATTTGCGAATAGTTGGCTATTAAAGGATTAGTTACAAAAACCTGTGACTCACAAATGGTTGCGTCACTGCCTGCATTTACGTTTGGTAAAGGAAAAATAGTAAGGGTAAGGCAATCAACAGCAGGAACTGCGTTTGGAACGATGAGTTCGGCTGTTAAGCAAAGTTCGGCTGTACCGGCTAAAATATCACCCGGACCTGGTTCATAATCTGTTATCAGCGAATTAGGTGCCGAGAAAACACCATCGCCACCACTCCACATTACGCTGCTGTAATTCTGTGCATCGCCTGCCAGGCTTGCAAACTGGTTTTCACAAATCTCCTGATCTGCTCCGGCATTAGCAACAGGTTGTAATGGTGCTGTTTCGACAAACAAGTCCAAACAATCAACAAACGGCAGCCCATCGCAAGGTGCAATTGGGGAAACGTGTAAACATAATGTTACAAAAGTTCCAATATCATTTATTCCGGGAATATAGGATGGATTTAGTTCCGTTTCGTTTATAAAGTTACCATCGCCAGTTGTTGTCCATAAAAGCGAACTAAAATTTTCGGCAGTTGCTTCCGAAAGCGATAAAGTGCATGTTTCGCAGACTGTCGCGTCGTTTCCGGCAAATACATTAGCTGGCAATGCCTGTACAGATAAAGACACATTTACAGAAGTTACAGCCGGAGGGTACATCCCTGCAACAACAACATTATAATCTGAGGCTGCATCGCCGGGGAGAACGGGATTTAAAGTAAGCTCATTGGTTGTTGCACCAAAAATACTTAAACCATCCACTAAATCTTCAGTTCCTCTTCGCCATTGATAGGTCAGACCTGTTCCTGTTGCTGATACCGAAAAACTGACCATTCCGTTTTCACAAGCTGTCTGATCGGTAGGTTCGGTAGTAATTTCGGGCGAAGAAACTGTTCCGCAACCAGGCGGCATCGTAACGGTTACAGCAGTAGTACCTAAAGCACCGGTAGTGGTAAAAGCCCTTCCTTCAAGATTTACACCTGTAGCAAGAAGAACTGCTCCATTATTGGCAACAACAGTTCCCTTAAAAACCGAATAGTCGTTGATGCTTACAGCACCGTCAACTTTCCAGTAAACATTTTCGGCAAGTGCACCGTTAATTAAAATAACTTTTGCATACGTACTTGTCGAAAGCGCCCCGTTGATCTGAATTACAAAAACTGCATCGGCCTGGCCGCCAGCATTTAAATAAAGGGTGTCGGTAAATGATGTAGCCGCATTTAAAAGATAAGTATGTGGCGTAAGCACCAGATTATGTCCAAACTGGGCAGGATATAATAATTGAATATCAAAAGGAAGTGTGTTAAGATAGATGTAAGCATTTTGCAAATCGGTTGCTGCGGCGGCTGTTGAACCATCCGGAATAGGATGAATCATACCTGTAACAAAAAGTGGGTTGAAGCCGGTTGTTAAACCAACATTTGTTCCCACATCGCCAGTAACATACGTTATGCCTGCATTTGATACTGGTCCGTCGCCTGAAAATACAGCATAACAAGCTGCCGAAACAAGATCAGGTGCAGCAGGTCCCATCAATACCGGGCTTCCGCATCCAATAGGTGTGTAGGCCAAAACGCCACTTACGTTAACAGCCCCGGTGGTAGAAAGTGCCCGGCCTTCGAGGGTGTCGCCAACATTCATGTTTATGGCGGCGTTGTTAGCAATTATGGTTCCGCGCATGGTGGTTCCCGAAGCCATGTCGACAAGGCCTTCTATTTTCCAGAAGACATTACAAGCCAGCGCCCCATTAATTAGTTTAACCTTCGAATCGGCACCGGTCGAAAAGGGTCCCTGAATCTGAAAGATAAAAACGGCATCCGGATTGTTTTGCCCATCTAATGTAAGTTCCAGATTTAATGTTGCTGCTCCGGAAATGGAGTAAACACCGGCGTTAAGAATCTGTCCGTTACCTAACAAAGGCGCCGGAAAGAAGCCAGGAATAGTACTGTTAAGTTGATTATAGGCGATAAGCAAATCGGCAGCACATTGAGCAGTAGCTCCGTTGCTTGTATTCATTACACCGTTTACGTTTCCGAAACCGGTGATTGCTCCACTATTTGTTCCAACATTACCGGTAACCTGCGATATTCCGGTATTACCAACAGCTCCAACAGTCGAGAAGAGCACGAAATCGGCAGCCGTCCCAAGAGGAGGCGCCTGAGCAAAATTTGTAGCCGACAAAAACAGCAGAAGCACCACTGTTAATGTCCTAAGTAGTTTATTTTTCATGTTAAAATGTATTAATTTGTGAATAAATTTTCACGGTACAAAGGTCAGGCTGTTGTTATGGGAAAGTATTACATAATTTCGGTAAAGAGTTGCAACATTCACACATTGAGGATGAATGGAAGAATGGAAAAATGGAAAAATGGAAGAGGATTTACCACGGAGGCACTAAGGACACTGAGAAAGCACTAAGAAGGAAGAGTGGCAGATTGGAAGATTGGAATGGTGGAATGGTGGAAAAATGGATTTTTTTACCACTGAGACACTAAGGACACTAAGAAAGCATTAAGAAGGAAGACTGGAAGACTGGAAGATTGGAATGGTGGAATATTGGAATATTGGAATTTCATTTTTCAAATAAACGAGCGGCAGCGCCGCGGAATGTTTGTAGCCTTTATTGGAGGGGTGGTTTTGGAGGTGCAGCGCACCGGGATATGAAATTGAATTGCTGGTGATCGCTCAGCACTGGAGATCATATTTATTTATGTTTCGCTGCGCTGCAGCTTTTAAGAGATTTCTTGTTTTCTTGCTATCAATATTCCAGTGCTGGGTAACTTTGAAATCAAGTT
>CAIYZW010000786.1 GCA_903930725.1 uncultured Bacteroidota bacterium | reverse complement strand
TGTTGTTTTAACCTCTATATATTTATCGGAACCATCTGTGTTTTTCGATAAAATATCAAATCCTGCACCATCTCCCTCTTCCTTTGAAACCCATTTGACCTGATCGGATAGTTTCGCCTTCCCATTTTTTATCAGCCTCCATTTTTCAAATTGCAAGACAAGTTCCTCTCCGTACATCCCTAATTTATTATTCCTTTGTTCCCGCTCCAAGTAGTTGATTTTTATTGGGTTTTTATGATATATCGCAAAAGGTTCTGCTGCAATTTCAACAACAGGGGGTTCAACAATTAATTTCTCGAAATTGATATTTACATTAAATTCAATATCCCGTTCGGCAAAATGTTTAAATTTTTCCTCAATATTTAAATGTCCATATAAATACTTTACGACCGTTTCCTCTAAGATTTTCTGATAGTTAAACCTTGGCAAATACCCCTTTATGTATGGCTGACCCAAATGAATAAGTACGGCACTAATGTTTTGATGTTTAAATTCAATGGAACCCTCTGAACGATTATTTAACAGGGGCAAAAGAGCTTTCCTGTGCGTTGCCTTAATATATGAACTGCCAGTCAATTCATCTGAAAGCATCTGAAAATAATCAGCAACAATTAGCTCTACCTCAGTATTTGACCAACTATCCATAAAAATAAACTTCAATTAAAATATCTCATCACCTGTTCCCCAACCCATCTTCCAAAATCCACAGGCACTGCTGAAAAAATGATGGAATAGGTCATCTCCTGTTCTGGTCCCATGCAGATCTGCAATTGGAGAATACTTTGTGCATGGATAGGTGCCAACGATAATATCCGATTCCGGTTGCTCCAAAACGGTCTTTTCTTTAATGTCAACAGTTAAAACAGAATGTGAAAAGTAAAGTGGGTTCTTTTTCATACAAGTAGTTGCTTCAACGTCTAAATCCAACGATTGAATCACATTTACCCCGGCTTGCATAACCCCAATTTCCATTCCCCCGCATCCTGAAAAATAGCCTTTTGCTGATGGAATATACATTTTGCCAAAAAATAAAAAAAGTATCAAACCTTGAAAACACCCCGGCCAATTTCGGAAAAAGTCAACGCAGATCAGTGAATCAAGTTAATTTTCCCAGAACAAACCATATTATAACTCCTCACCCCCGTTTCATGCACATCGGCCATAGGGCAAATTTAGCAGGAAAATGGATGAAAATCCGAATTTGTTGGCTGGGGGAAGGAAAGAAGTACGAACGACGAACGACGAAGTACGAAGTAGTGCGCTGGCCAAGGATTTCCCCAACTTTGAACTTTGAACTTTGAACTTTGAACTTATTCTTTTCTTCGTACCTTCGAAGTGAATAAACGCCCAACCCCACAAACAGCCATGGCAAAGAAAAAAACCATCAGCAACAACGACAAAAGCGCCCTGATCAAATCGGTCCTCGAAGTTTTCCTGCGGAACCCGCAAAGCAGTTTTAATTACAAACAGGTAGCGGCCCGCATGGGAGTGGAAGACCGGGCGGGAAAGGACATGGTCAACCTGGTGATCGGGCAACTGTTCAAAAGCGGCGAACTGGCCGTGAGCAAACGGGGCAAATACCAGATCAATCCGGGAAACCCGAAATTTGAAAAAAGCATCAAGACTTCGGTAACCGGCACCATCGACATGAAGAATACCGGAAAAGCTTACGTGACGCCGGAGGATAAAACAGCGGATATTTTTATCTCCGCCAACAACACCAACCACGCGCGGCATGGCGACACAGTGAAGGTTTTGCTCTTCCCG
>CAIYZW010000785.1 GCA_903930725.1 uncultured Bacteroidota bacterium | reverse complement strand
GCCCAACTGAAGGATCGAAACCATAGACCGGATTTCCCAATGAATCTGTGTAAACTCCGCCAATTGGCAAACCACCTGCAAATTCAAAAGCAGGAGTATCTTCACATAAAGGACTGTATGAAGGGCATGTAACTATCGGCAATGGCAGTAATTCCAAAGTCATACAATCTGTAACCGAAGTCACACAAGGATCAACAGGATTCGCCTGTAAACACAATTCCACCGAACCAAGCGCATAGTCAAGTTCGCCAGGTGTGTAAACTGGTGTCAGACTATTCTCATCATCAAATAAACCATCGCCTTCGAGGGTAAACCAGAAAAATCCATTTGCATTTTCAACCGAACCATTTAATTGATGTGTGGAATTATCCTGACAAACTGAAGCATCAGCACCTGCATCAACAACTGGAAGCGGAGTTACTGTTATTTCAAAATCACAGGAACTGGAACAACCATAAGTATTCGAGACGGTGAAAGTAAATACATAAGTTCCCGGCCCAACTGAAGGATCGAAACCATAGACCGGATTTCCCAATGAATCTGTGTAAACTCCGCCAATTGGCAAACCACCTGCAAATTCAAAAGCAGGGGTATCTTCACAGAATGAACTGTATGAAGGGCAAATCAACTCCGGCAACCTGATTACTTCGATTTCCAAAGTGCAGGAAGCCGAACAACCATATTCATCAGTAAAACTATACAAGAACAAATAGGTTCCGTCACCGATGGATGGATCGAATGATGTAACCTCAACGCCCTCAGCATTGGTGTAAACCCCGCCGGAGGGTAACCCACCGGTAAGTTCAAAAGCAGGAGAATCTATACAAACCGGCTGAAAAGTTGGGCAGGTTACAACTGGATTTGGATTAACTGTGATAACGAAAACACATGAACTACCACATCCAAAGGTATCTTCATAATAATAATTTATAACATGAGCGCCTACACCAGCAATAGCCGGATCAAAAATGCCATCGGTAACACCTGTACCTGAATACGTTCCTCCTGAAGGTAAAGATCCCTCTAAAAGGAAAGGTTGAGCATCTAAACAGATTTCAAAATTATCCATACAAGTAATATCGGGAAGTGGTAAAATACTTAAAACCATGCAGTCAGTAAAGTTTGCACAAGGTGCCTCAGCAATTGCTGAAAGGCACAGATTTACTGATCCGTTGCTGATGTCCATAAGTCCGGGTGTGTAAACAGCCGTTAATAATCCTGAATTATCGAAAGTCCCATCACCAGAAGTTTCCCAGATAACTGATTCGAAATTTCCGGCGCTACCACTTAATGTGTAATTACTGTTATTACAGATGGCATCATCCATGCCTGCATTTGCGGTTGCATTAAGACATCCATCAATGTAAACGCTACCATTCACAACATTTGAAATGAAGTTTTGGTTATTTAATTTAAAATCGGTAAAGGTCAATTCAGACGTCCCATAATTACCTGCCTGAAATTTGATAAACGCAACAACACCACTACCTGAAAAATAATGTGTGAATTCGGCAGTAAAGGTCATTTGAATCTCGTTGGGTTGAAGAAAAATAATGGATTTTATATAATTGCTGTTTGCTAAAACCCCACCTTCGAATATTACCTGATTGTAGTTAATGATCGTGTTATCGAATTTTACCTTTACGATTAATTGATGAACAGGTGGCATATTAAATACCGTTACAGGAACTAAAAATATTTCTCCTGCGCCAACTGTAAGGTCCGGCATTTCCGCTTTTGGTCCAATTTTTAAATTCATACAATCGGTGCTGTCGGTGCAAGGTGCCTGAGCAAAAGCAGTAAGGCAAAGATTAACATCTCCATTGGTAATATCCTGAATACCAGGTGTATAAATAGCGTTTAACAAGGATGAATTGTTAAAAGTTCCGTCACCTTGGGTCTGCCAGAGGACAGATTGATAATTTTGGGCTGTCCCATTTAGCGAGTAGGTTTGATTTACTAAAACCAAAGCATCGTTTCCGGCACTGGCAACAGCATCAAAGCAGCCACTGATATGAACACTTCCATTTATTACATTTGAAAGGTAGTTCTGATTGTTTAAGGTGAAATTAGTAAAAGTTAACTCAGAAGTACCATGATTACCTGCCTGAAATTTTATAAATGCAACAACCCCACTTCCCGAAAAATAATTTGTAAACAGGGCGGTAAAGGTCATCTGGATTATGTTTGGTTGTGGAAAGCTGATATCTTTAATATACTTGCTGTTCGACAAAACCCCACCTTCAAAAATTACCTGATCGTAGCTTATGATTGCCGGGTTGAATTTAACACTAACGATTAACTTTTGTAAAGGTGGCATGTTTAATACTGTAACCGGAACGGAGAATATTTCACCTGCATCAACTTCAATATCTGGCAATACAGCCTTTGGTCCAATAGTTAAATTCATGCAATCGGTACTGTTGGCGCAAGGAACTTCGGCAAAAGCAGTCAGGCAAAGACTAACCAAACCATTGGTAATATCCTGCTGTCCAGGTGTATAAATGGGAGCTAACACTGATGCATTATTAAATGTTCCATCACCTTGTGATTGCCAGAGAACGGACTGATAATTTTGGGCAGTCCCATTTAGGGGGTAGCTTTGATTTAATAATACGGTGCCATCGCTGCCGGCATTGGCAACAGCGTTGAGGCATGCGTTAATGTGTACACTTCCATTAATTACATTGAAAAGCTGATTATGGCCATTAATATCAAATTGCTCGAATGATAGTGCAGACGTTCCGTTATTACCGGCGGTAAAAATAATGAAGGCTACGGTTCCACTTCCGGTAAACTGAATATTAAAGGTAGCTTTAAAGGTGATTTCGATCAAATCAGGTGAAAAAAAACGGATTGTTTTAATGTAATTGTTGCTCGCCAACACTCCACCACTAAATATTACATTGTTGTAGGTTAAAACCGGGCTGTCGAATTTTACACGAAGCGTGAGCTCCTGCATCGAAACCATGTCGTTAACCACAACCGGTACTTTGACGATTGTGCCGGGATCAACGGTTAAATTGGGTAATACAGCTTGAGGATTAGCCCGGAATTCATTTCCGGGAGTTTCGGTTCCACCAAGGTTTTGTGAAAACAATCTTGCCCCTAAAAGGCTGATAACAAATAGACACAGTAATGTTTTTTTCATTTTATATAAATATTAATTTTTAATCAAGGAAGCGTTAATTCAGAATTTCCCACAATTACAAAAATAACTACTTAAAGCCAACTAACAAATTAATATTTCAAAATTTATCAAACCTTAATTAAATAATTGATGATGTGTATTTTAGCTAAATTAAAGTAAAGCAACACCAAATAATCTCAGGAGGTATTTTATAAAAAAAAGGATTTGGTGTACTTTCTGATGAGCTGGAAAAAGCAGCTTGTCAAAGGAAATCAGCTAAAACTGGTACGAAAAGATTTGAATAAAAATCAGGAAAGAACGTGGTAAATTAAATTTCGATGATATTGTTTCGGATGGCAAATTTTACCAGGTCAACGGTTGTGCGGAGATTGATTTTTTTCATGATATTGTTTTTGTGGGATTCAACTGTGCGAATCGAAATAAAACATTTATCGGCAATTTCCTGATTTGTAAGGCCTTCGCCAAATAATTTTACTACCTCAATTTCGCGAAGCGAAAGCTGTGACAAATAATCCTGACCATTTCCGCCATTACTGGAGCGGTTAATGTAGCTATTGAGAACTATGTTGGTTATTGATTTTCCGAGGTATTCGTAACCATTTCGCAAAGTGTAAATAGCTTCAACAATTTCATTTCTGGATGTCTGATTTGAAAGCATTCCCTTTGCACCAGCTTTGATGGCTTTAAGTATGAAATTTTCACTCGAATACATCGCAAGAACCAGTATATCAATCTTTCCGTACGATTTTTTAATCTTTTTAATGCTTTCGATTTCGAGGTCGCTGGGATTGTAAACATCAATTAAAACAACCTGGATGAAGGTTGCCGGGAGGTGCTTCATTTTTTCGAGAAAAGCATCCACACTTTTTACAGCGTCAACTATTTCGATTGATTCGGCATTTTCCAAAACCGACATCAAACCCGCTCTAACAATGGGATGTTCGTCAACAATAATGATTTTGATATTACTCATAGCGAGCCTTATTAGGCTGTTTTATCTTTAAAAGAATTGCTCGCAAAAGTACATTTTTTTACTGTTTAACCGAATGATGGTGGCAAAAGGAGAACCCCAATGACGCGAAAGCCAATTTCTGAATTTGCTTTTGAGATATTATCTTCGGTGTGAAGCTGAGATGAGCGCGAATTAGTACAGCCGGTATTTGATGAAATTATAACCAAAACTCAATCCGACGAAGTAATTATAAATTTTGTTTTTGGAATTGCCCATACTGTCGAAATTATCGTTTCCGGTCGAAAAATAGAATTTGTCGGTTTCGGATGATGAGACACTTTTAAACGGAAACGACACCAGCAGTCCCACATCCAGCAGGTTATCCGACTTTTTACCGAAAATATCAAAATAGCCATTCAGCCTGAACATTAGCGCAGATGAGATGTGATTTTTCTGGTAAGTGTCGTTTATGGTCAGTGGCGATTGGGAATAATAGTTGTAAAAAGGATCGTTGGTGACAGGTTTTGGATTGAACTGTTCGTAGAGGCCATATCTTGAAAACCTGCCCGAAATGCTGTATTTTGTTTCGAACGGAATTATAAAATTCAGGCCGGTTTGGAACGAAAAAGCCTGAAGATGCTGGTTTTTGTTGGGTAAAACCTTTCTGAACTCGACAAATACAGGCAAAACAATTCCATTGCTGGTGGTGGTTTCCTCGTAAGCAGATCCGCTAACAAGAATCTGGACCGGAGTTCCCCACTTGTCGCTATAATCGTAAGCATTCTGAGCAAACGCATCAGTAGTTATTTTGTAGCGGAACTGATAATACGAAAGCCCCATCCCAACACCCAGATACATGTTCCGGCGGGAGGTTAATTTTCGGGCATCGGTTGTCGTTGCTGATTTGTAAAAAGTTTTGAAAAGCCGGCTAAATGTGAAATGCTTAACCATTTCGAGACCAACACCATATTTGTAGCCCGTTTTTAAATCGAAATCAGAACCAGAGGAAAAGTTTTTCAACTGGTTTTTGCTTTGACCGATAATTCCGCCAAAACCCCGCACCGACCAGGAAAAACCATTCCATTTCGATTGGCGAAGTGGAACAATAAAGCCTTGTGCCGGCTGGTTGTTCACCTTTTTGCCTAAAGTGTGCCAGTCATCTGGCACGAAAAACTTGTTCCCGTTAAAGTCAATTACTGTATCAATTTTGAGAATTGCCTTGTTGGCGATTAAACCCAGGTCAATCATTCCCGAAGTATCGCTTTCGGCAGTCACTTCCCGGATGTTAAAAGTCTGGTCCGACGCTATCCTGAATTTGCTTACAATGCCCCGAAGCCGGTATTCTTTATCGTTTTGGTCGAGATTTGAATTGACAAAAGTGAGTTTTACATTTGTACGGGCAATATTCTCATCACCCAATCTGATGGCAGTAATTTTGGGCTTCCCGCCTGTAAACTGCATCCTGAAAATATAATTCCTTGAATTTGCCAAAGACCAGGTGGTGTTATCGAAAATTTTCCGTACCTCAAACTGCATGGTATTCGACAAATACAGGTTTGTGGTATCAAACCCAATTACTTCAAAATGGTAGCTAAAATTTGTGATTTTGTATTGGTTGCAGGCGTTACCAATAATTTTGATGTATTCATCCACAGTTACAAGTTCGCCGTAGATTCCGTCAATTTTGGGTTCCGTGCCATTTATTCCGTTTTGTGTCCTGAACGGAACATCGAAAACTATTTTCCGTGAACCCGAATCGAAACAGCCCCTGAAAATTCCTTCCCACGAAGGGTCGTAACTCCCGGAATTCAAATCTCCCAAAAGTGAGACATCTTTATATTCGTACAACAACAACCGGGCTTGTTTTAACTTTTCGTCGTTGCTGCTATTTTGCCCATTTACCGGTTGTAAAAAAACCAAAAACATCAGGCCGGCAATCAAAATTTTGATGGTGTTTTTCATTGTCAGCAAGTTATTGGATCACAATTTTAGCATTGAATACATCATTGGAAGTACGAAGGGTAATCATGTAAATACCTGGTCTGTTGCCTGAAAGATCAATGATTTCCTCATTTTGGAGAGCCACCGGCTTCCGGCGAAAAATCATCTGCCCTGAAACATTGTAAACTTCGAGAACACCTTCCTGGTTCAATAATTTATCACCATAGCGGATAGTAAAAATTCCGTTTCCCGGATTTGGGAAAATGCCAATTCTGGTGTCGGGCAGCTCATCAATTATAACCGGTGCGTTGTAAAACGACCTCGAACCGCACGAATTTTCATCAAAATAAGCCATTACAAAATAGTAATAAACCGAAGGATCAAAGGTGTGACCGTCGGGCAACCTGCAATACCAGTCATTTTTCCCGGGGATGATGTATTCCTGTTCAAGTTCGCCAAGTGCATTTTTCACAAACCAACCCCATTTATAAAATTTGGCAACAGAGTCGGAACAAAAAAGCATATTGTCGTTGTCTTTTCTAATTACTGTAGTTTCTTCCGGCGCCTGTGAATTGGTGATTCCAATGGTTTTTGAAAACGGATCGGAGGCACAGCCAAATTTATTATAAGCAACCAATTGCAGCGAATAATCACCCTGATTTTCGCCCCAGTTTACAATGGCAATATTACCCGAAACTGTGTAAGGAAAAGAACTGTTGGCAAATTCACCACCCGGATTAACTGTGTTGAGTTGCCATTGATAATAAACGCCAGGTTGGGGGTTGGGTACTTCATAAACCACACCTGCCTGGTTTTTGCAAACTGTAAACTCCCCGCTAAAGCTAAACTCCTCCGGAAGCTGATTTACCCCAATTTTAAAGGAATCAACGGCCGTCCGGTAAAAGTTTTTTACTTCGAGGTAATAGTTTGTGTTTACTTTGGGGCCGAATTTTGGCGCAAGTTTATTCGAATCGGGCGCCATTACCGAATCGTAAGGAATGGCTGTCCAATGATACGTACTCGACCCGTAAGTATCGGAAATTTTAGCTGTTGGATAGCCGGCGATCCCCTGTTCCAAAACCTGACCAAAGCAAATGGAGGTGCTATCAGGAGTTATTTCAACCGCCGGTTGAATAGGGTAAGCCGAAAATGTTGTTGGCAGGGTGGTGTCGCCTTCAATTCCAGGGGTAACAATTTCTATCCAGGGCGGAACAAAATAATAAGGTATTTGCCACGAACTATCAATTACCGGAGTAATTTTCCCAATCCAGTTTTTCAGGACTTTATGATGAGTGTAAGTTCCGGCAAGGTCGGTAGTTATGATTGAATCATAAATGGCGACTTCGACATTTTGTAACGGCTGATTGGTATTTTGTATAAGAATTTTTCCTGCCACCTCAAAAAATGCCTCTGGAAAAGGGTTCTGGTCGAACCAAAATTCGGTGGCAATCTGGTTGGTGATTTTAAACTTTAACGACGACGAACGCCTCAGGTATGAATTATTGTTCGTATCAAGCCTAAGATAAAACTCAGCATTGCCGGCTAAAATCAGCGAATCTTTCGACCAGTCAACCGAATCATTGCTGATATGATACCAGCCCACCGCCTCATCCTTGCTCACAGTATATCGGCCAACATTTGAAAATGTATTGATTTTTATGGTTTCAGATGACCAGCTAAGACTGTCGGTGGCAGATGGTCTGAGAATAATGTATGGGAAATTTTGATACACCGAAACCGAATCGTACACCTGGCCGGGACTTTGAAGATCAAAAACTTTGACAGAGGCCTGCCGGGAGTAAGGCGAATTATTCGATTTTACGGCAACCGTTAATATGTCGTTTGAAATATAAGTCGAATCAGGATTAATCATGGCCGAATCGTCAAAAATTTCAAAAGCCACACCGTCAACATTTACTCTTTTAATTTCGAAATAAAGTGTGTCGGTGGAATACCGTTTGGCTAATTGCTCGCGCGGTTCCATGAGGATATATTGGTCTAATCCAGAATATTGATAAATGTTTACACTGTCTTTTACAAGTGTGTCGCCCACTGCCCTGATCACAATGTTCGCAAATCGGGCTTCAAGCAAGTTGTTAACGTCAATACTTAACCTCATTTTGTTTCCCAGGTTTTGAAAATCAATCCAATCCTGGTAAATTGTGGTGTCAACAAATTCCCATTCATCCACATTCACAAGGGTTAGATCAAAGTCAACAGCGGCATTACCGAGATGTGAAATTCTTTTTTCACGGGGAGCTATTAAAATGTAAGGATCAACAGCCGCGAACTGATAAACAGTTACAGAATCTTTGGTTTCAGGATTATCCGGATCAAAAAGATAGATGGTTTCATCCCGGGTCTGGAGGGTTGTATTCATCAGAATATTCAGATGCAAAGTGTCCGGATTGTTGGTTCCTAATTCGATCCAACCAGGCAATAAATCGGGATTAACAACCCAACTATTTACGTTAACTTTTGTGATGTGAAAATTGATAGTGTTGCCGGTAAACTGAACATGCTGCTCACGTGGAGAGGCGAGGAGGAAGGTGTCGAGTGCCGAATATTGATAAATCATCACCGAATCGCGGACATCAGCATTTGAATCATCAGAAATAATAACTTTTCCAACTCTCGTTGCCAGCGTGATATTTTCGGAAATATTCAAACTCAACAATTCCTCACCTGAAGGATTAACCGAAATCCAGTCGAAATTTCCGGGATATGCTGACCAGTTCTCAACATTTACAGCCGTTACCTGAAATTCGAGATTTGAGTTTCCGGTATGTAAAACCCATTGCTCACGGGGCGCTATAAGGAGGGCAGGGTCAGGCGCCGAAAACTGAAAGACCGAAATTGTATCGGCAACATTTAGGTTGGCGGGAGCAAAAATCCTCACTTTCCCAATGCGGGTTTCAAGTAAACCGTTATCGGAAATACCAAGTTGCAACAAATCATTTCCAGAGTCGAGGACCTGAATCCAGCTGTTGCCCGAAATGATTTCGGTTTCCCACGGATCATCAACGTTTACTACCGTTATATCGAAATTTACAATTGTATCTGTAAATAAAACTTCATGCTCCCGTGGTGCTGCCAGTAAATATTCATCGAGTGAAGAGTATTGATAAACCATCACTGAGTCGTATGCATCAGAATTACTGTCGTTGATATAAACAGTTGCCATTCTGGTTTGAAGGGTTGTGTCTTCAACAACGTTCAAGCTCAGAACATCCTGTCCTGATGGATTTACGGTGATCCAGCCATTATTTCCAACGTCAGCCGTCCACGTTGCGACATTTACAGCAGTTACATCAAAATCAAGACTAAGGTTTCCGGTGTGGGCAACCCATTGTTCACGCGGTGAAATCAGTAATAAAGGATCAGGTGCTGAAAACTGATAAACCGTAACAGTATCGGCTACATTTTCATAAGCAGAAGCAAAAATGCGAATCCTGGCGAAACGTGTCTGGAGGGAATCGTTTTCCGAAACACCAAGTTGCAGGGAGTCATCTCGCGAAACCAAAACCTGAATCCAGCCACTCCCCGATAGGATCTCAGTTTCCCAGGGTTGTTCAATATTTACAACGGTAACATCAAAATTAATGATGGTGTCAGTATAAAATACATCCTGCTCCCGTGGTGCTGCCAATAAATATTCGTCGAGTGCGGAGTATTGAAAAACCATCACTGAGTCGTATGCATCAGAATTACTGTCGTTGATATAAACAGTTGCCATTCTGGTTTGAAGGGTTGTGTTTCCAACAACTTCCAAGCTCAGAACAGCCTGTACTGATTGATTTACGGTGATCCAGGTATTATTTCCAACGTCAGCCGTCCACGTTTCGACATTTACAGCAGTTACATCAAAATCAAGACTCGGGTTTCCGGTGTGCGCGACCCATTGTTCGCGGGGCGCAGCCAACAAAAATGTGTCAAGTGCCGAATATTGATAAACATAAACTGAATCATAAATATCGGGTTGATCGTTCACGAATAATCTGACTATCGCCTGGCGTGTCGCCGTTGAGTTATTAGGTTCTATATTCAGAATCATCTGAGAAATGGTGGTACTTCCAACACTAATCCAATCGGGAAGTGTATTGGTGGTGTCCACACTCCATGCCTGGACGTTTACAGCAGTTACATCGAAAGTCAGAGTGTCATTTAAATGAATAGCCCATTGTTCACGAGGCGCAGCCAGAAGGAAAGCATCCTGTCCGGCATATTGAAATACAGAAACTGAATCCATTATCCCAGGATTGTCCGTAGCAAAGAATTTGATTATTGCGCTTCGTGAAACGATTGAGTCGTTTCTACCTATGATCAAACTCATGGTATCAGAGGTATGTTCGCCTTCAGAAATCCAGTCGGGAAGTGAAATGGTATCAACAACCCAGTCAGTAACATTTACCGAAGTAATTTGAAAGGCGATGGTGTCACCAGGAAAATCCACCACTTTTTCGCGCGGTGCAGCCAGCAAATATTCATCGAGTGATGAGAATTGATAAATTGAAACGGTATCAGCAACCAAAGTATCATTTGTAGCATGAATTAAAATGCTTGCCTGGCGGGTTTCGGGGAGGAAATTCGTGTCGATGCTTAGCCTGAGAATGCTGTCGCCGACGTTGAAAAAATTTATCCATTCTGACAATGTTAATGTATCAGTAAATGCCCATGAAGTAACATTAACCCTCGTAACAACAAAATCTACCATCAGATTTCCGGTGTGCGCCACTGCCTGTTCGCGTGGGGAAACAAAAAGATAAGGCACCGGAGCAGCTTCCTGGAGGATTATGGCCTCATCGTAACGGGCAGTGTTACTGACATCCCGAACCTTGAAAGTGACCTGACGGGTAAAATTATTTATGTTTGGTACCAGGGTAAAATAAATTGTTGTGTCAATTATCTGAACGGAATTGATCCAATCAGGCTTTCCTCCCTCAAAGTATATTTCCCAGAGAACGAAATCAGGGGCTTCGACTGCAAAAGACCCCGAATTTCCACCCTGGAATGAAACCGAATGAAATTTCGGTGAAATCTCAATGTAAGTTGGGGCACCTCCCTGGATTACGGAAACGGAATCTGCCACATCGCTGTTGGAGCCATCAGATACGATAATTTTTGCAGTCCGGCTTTCTGTCGAAGTATTTTTCGAAAGTACGACACTAACACTATCGCCAACAAGAGCAAGAGTTGGCGTGGCCCAGGAGGGTTCTGTTGAGGTTGCCGTCAAACTGCCTGTATTGTTTGAAGTTATGGTGAATGGTTGAGGAATTTCTAACTGATCCCATGCTGCGGACTGCATTGTTGGTGACAAAATAATATATGGCTTGTTAGCGGGATACTGGAAAATATTCAGCGTATCACCGATGGAACTGTTGGTGGCGCTGGTAACAGTAACTTTGGCCACACGGACAGTATCCGAAAAATTATCGTAAACTTTCACCGAAAGGCTGTCGTTGTTGATTTTTGAAATCGTAAACCAAATGGTCGTATCCGGTTCGACAATAATATTATCCACAAAATACCTGATAACATCAGCCCCAAAAGTGCTGGCAGAAGCAGGAAGTACCTTTTCACCGGGACTTAAAAGGAGATATGCAGCTGATTGGTAGATGGTGATTGTATCACTGAGAAGCGGATCGTCACCGGAAATCTTAACCTGTGCGGTCCTCGCTTCGGGTGTTGTATTTTGATTGGTGTTGATGAGGAGGGCGTTGGTGCCGGGAGTAAGCCCGGTAATCATATTTCCGGGATCGCTTAATTTTTCTGCAGTCCATTCAATATTTGAATAAACCGCCACATTAAGTGTTCCACTATCAGGATTGATTTCGTTGTATTTTGGCAGGGCAAACAAATATTCCGTTGTATCAGCATATTGGTAAATGTG
>CAIYZW010000784.1 GCA_903930725.1 uncultured Bacteroidota bacterium | reverse complement strand
TGATCCGTAGTCAGATGCTCTATCCAATTGAGCTACGGAGCCATATTTTATTATTTTCTTTTTTGATCCGTGGTCAAATTGCCCCAATACGACAATTGAGCTACATGAATCAATTTTCAGGCTGCAAAAATAAACAAAATTTCATTGCTTGTTTTTTTTGATGCAAAATTCTCACTTAATATCGCATTTCAGGATTTTTTCGTTGCCGAGAAAGCCTTCGAGACGGTCGCCGATTTTAACCGGACCAACACCAGCGGGCGTTCCGGTGAAAATCAGATCGCCTATTTTTATCGTGATAAACTCCGAAACATAACTGATTATCTGATCAATCGAAAAAATCATCAGACCGGAATTGCCATCCTGCACCTTTTCACCATTTTTAAGCAAATAAAAAGGTATGTTTTTTAAGTCGCCGAATTTTTCTTTGCTGACAAATTTGCTTACCGGCGCCGAATTATCAAAAGCTTTGGCAATTTCCCAGGGCAGACCTTTTTCTTTACAGATTTGCTGCCGGTCGCGGGCAGTAAAATCAAGCCCAAGGCCGATTTCGTCGTAATAGGTGTGGGCAAATTTTTGTTGGATGTGCCGCCCGTTTTTCATGATTTTAACCACAATTTCGATTTCGTGATGAATTTCATTTGAAAAGGTGGGATAGAAAAACGGCCTGTTACGGGTTACAATGGCAGTATCGGGCTTTAAAAAGAATACAGGTTCTTTTGGAAGTGGGTTGTTAAGTTCTTTGGCGTGGTCAACGTAATTGCGGCCAATACAGATGATTTTCATGAGTTTATTATTTATTTTGGGGCAAAAGTAGGCTAAAATCAGTCTTTTTCCGAAAGGATTTCTAAATGTTACTATTCTTTGGATTTACCGCCAAAAACCGATGCAAACATCCCTTTTATCATAAAGAAAGTTGTTTTTGAGGAACTGAGACCACGGGCTGAATTAAAATCCTGGATGGCACCAATGTAATCGCCCTTTGCCTGACGTGCCTTTGCCCGATAATAAATGGCTTCAAAATAATTGGGGTCTTTGATGAGGGTTAAGGTAAAATCCTGAATTGCTTCTTTGTAATTTTCGAGCAAGAAATTATTATACCCTCGCAGGAAATACGCTCCTGTCATCTCCGGATTTAATTTGATTGCTTTGTCGCACAGCAAATTGGAGGTTGCAAAGTCGTTCTGTTTGTTCAGTTCGATGGCAGTACGAATTAATTCGACAGCCGATTCCTGCGCAACCGAAATATTGGTTGTGAAGGCGATAACAAAAAGAAAAAACAAGATTTGTTTCATTAACTTTTACTTATTTGTCTTAAACGATTTGCGCCTTAAAAAGTTACAAAAACCGGCATTGTTTTACTGGCTGCTTACCGAACCTTTGTTAAACTGCCTGAGTTTGATGGAGGTAATAATCTTTTTTGTTGATAACGGAAAATCCGATTTCATCATCCAGTCGTAATAGGCGGGTTCCTTCATAAAGATTTCTTCGACAGCTTTGCCCTTGTATTTTCCGAAGTTAAAAACTTCCTGTTTTTTATCGTTAAAAATCAGGTGACCAATGAGGTCGGCGTTTTCGTGCTGCTCCGAAAAATTGCTAAGTGCAGCAACGTCATTTATGATTGGTTCAATGATATTTCCGTTGCGGTCCTTTATTTTGGCGCCTTTATATTTGTCGAGCTGGGCTTTAAGTACTTCGTATGTGGCCAGTGTATCAGCCTCGGCTGAGTGATGGTTTTCGAGGTCTTTTTTACAGTAAAATTCATACGCAGCCTTTAAAGTCCGTGGTTCCATCTTATGAAAAATATTCTGGACATCCACAAAACGCCGCCCTTTTAAGTCGAAATCAACATCGGCCCTCAGGAATTCTTCAACCAGCAGCGGGATGTCGAATTTATTGGAATTATAACCTGCAAGATCGGCGTTGCCAATAAAATTACTCACTTCTTTGGCGATTTCCTCAAACCGGGGAGCATCTTTAACATCTTCATCAGTAATACCGTGAATTTCGGTTGAACGCGGAGGAATCGGCATCCCTGGATTAATCCGTTTTGTGTAAACTTCCTGTTTTCCCGAAGGATGAATTTTTATCAGACTGATTTCGACAATCCTGTCGGTGGCTACTTTTATACCTGTAGTTTCGAGGTCGAAAAAAGCAATTGGTTTGTTGAGGATGAGTTCCATAAAGAAAAGTTTTTACAACCCGGAAACG
>CAIYZW010000783.1 GCA_903930725.1 uncultured Bacteroidota bacterium | reverse complement strand
ATCACGACCCAATTCCTCCAATTGATGATGATGGCGATGGCGTTCCGAATGATGTTGACGAATATCCAACCGATCCCGATAGAGCTTTCAACGTTTACTATCCTTCAGAAAATACCTTTGGAACCCTTGCTTACGAAGATTTGTGGCCTTCTAAAGGCGATTACGACTTTAATGATATGGTGGTTGATTACAACATTACACATGTAACCAATGCCGATAATGAAGTAGTTGATGCCTTTGGTACAATTAAGCTAAGAGCAATGGGTGCCGGTTACCATAATGGTTTTGGAATTCAACTAAACGCCACTGCAGCAAATATTGCCGGCGTTGAATATACCTACGAGGATGCCACCACACTTAATCAGCCGTTAGAGGCTAATCAGGCAAAAGCGGTATTTATTTTATGGACCGACGGCTTCAATTTACTGAGAGGCACGGGTGGTAGTATCGGCGTAAACACAACGCCATCAGCAACAGCTGTTGATCCGTATGAACTCCATTTTGCCATCAGTACAACGGCTCCGGTTAGCCTTGCCAATTTTGGTACGCCGCCTTACAATCCATTCATTTATGTCAATCAGGAACGTGGGAAAGAAGTACACTTGTTAAATTTTCCACCAACCAGTCTGGTTACGTCTTCTTACTTTGGAACTTATGATGATGCCAGTGTTCCGGCCAGTTTGTTGTATTATAAAACAGCAACCGGGCTTCCATGGGCAATTCACATTGGCGAATCTTTTGCTTATCCCATCGAAAAAGTACAGGTTGTAAATGCCTACACACATTTTGCCGAATGGGCACAATCAGGCGGTGTTGCTTTCCCCGATTGGTTCATGAACAAACCTGGTTACCGGGTTGTCGAAAATATCTATCCGTAATTGATGTAGTGTTAAAGTTTTAAAGAAAACCCAGTCGTAATGACCGGGTTTTTTTGTTTAGCAGTCCTTCCTTCCACCGAAAACGGCCTTAAAATCAGCGCAAAAAAACCGGCGCAAACCGTCAACCCCCAAACTGTTCGGTCGTTTGTCAACTATTTAATTTACATTTGTTTGCTGTTTGTCAAAACGAAGCAAGCAGCGAAATGAATCTTAAATAAACAGTTGATATCAATTTGAACAACCGGGCCAATTTTACAACCTCAAAATCCGAAATCAGTTTTTCAGTTTTTGAAGAGAACCGGTTTTTCATAAGAAGGATTTTATTATGAATTACCAGGAGAAATCTAAAAACGAACTCATCATCGAGTTGGAAGCATTAAAGCAGGAGTTTGATGCCTTTAAAACATCTCTTAACAATGCTAATACCGAAAGGCAAAAGATGGAGTTTGAGCTCAGGGAGTGCATCAAAGAACGAAAATGCCACAACGAAATCACTTTGATTTTGAGCACTGCAGGTCTTTCGATTGATGATACAATCGAGAAAATTACCCGGGTGATCCCATTCGGGATGCAGTTTCCCGAAGTAGCCAGCGTTAGTATAAAAATTCACAACAAAGTTTTTAAAACTCAAAACTTTGCAAACTCAAAACATGTATTAAGGCAGGAAATCAGTTCCGATTTCAAAATTGTCGGCCATGTTGAAGTAAGTTACCCGGAGGCACTATTGCCACAAACCAACCAGGTTTTTCTTCCCGAAGAGGCGGATTTACTTTTTTCGGTAGCACATCGCATTGGGATATTTATCGAAAAAATGGAAAGAGAAAATTCCTTGAATCAAACCCATGAAACACACCAAAAAATATTAGAAACCATCAATGATGTACTCTTTGAATTATCCTCCGATGGAATAATTAAATATCTCAGCCCATCAATCGAAAGGCTCACCGGCTATAAACCAGACGAACTTATTGGAAAAAATTTCACCAGCTTTGTGTACGAACCCGACCTTTTGTTTGTTTTGGAATCATTTGCTTTACTGCCCGGGCTGATTTTTCCATACATCGAATATAGATTTGTAACAAAAAACGGGAGCCTTTGCTGGATCCGGTCGTCAGCCTCAATTATTTTTGAAGATGGCAAAATAGTTGGTACCACCGGCACGATGACCAACATCACCATTCAAAAACAAACCGAAACCGAACTCCGGAAGAGCGAAGCGCTTTACCGGTCTGTTCTTAATGCCTCACCCGATGTTATTACCATCACCGACCTCGAAGGCAAGATCCTTTTCGCCCCCCCAAAGGCACTCCAAATGTTTGGTTATGATAAAGTTGAAAGCATCATTGGACACTCGCTCCTCGAATTTGTAATACCCGAATGTCATGAAAAAGCAATTTACGGCATTACACAAATGCTTCAGGAAAATTTGATGGGTGCTGAAGAATACGTTGCGCTAAGGCAGGATGGGAGCACCTTTGATGTGGAGATAAACGGTGAATTTGTAAGAGACGAGCACGGAAAACCGCAGAAGATGATTTTTGTTACCCGCGATATTTCTGACCGGAAAATGGCTGAAAGGAAGCTTCACCATAGTGAGGAGCAGTTCCGTCACCTCGTCGAATCTATCAAGGATGTTATTTATGAAATTGGAGCCAACGGTACCGTTAACTACGTCAGCCCATCTGTAAACCAAGTAATTGGTTACGAACAGGATGAGGTTATTGGGCATAGCTTTTTGGAATATGTCCATCCCGACGACAAGGCTGATTTAATGAATGCCTTTTTAAACCTGGAATCAAGAAAGTATCCGTACTTCGAATACCGCTACATTGCCAAAAACGGAAGCATCCACTGGGTTCGTTCATCAACAACAGCTATTATTAAAGATGGAAAAATGATTGGTGGAAACGGCTCCATGACCGATATTACCGAATGGAAAATGACCAATGTAGCCCTGGCCAAAAGCGAAAAAAAATACCGCCTCATGTTTTTCGATAATCCGCAGCCAATGGTAATTTACGATATCGAAACCCTTGCATTTCTCGAAGTAAATGAGGCCACAATAACACAATACGGTTATTCGAGGGCGGAATTTTTACAAATGACGATAAAGGATTTACACGAAGCCGATGACATCTCCAATGTGTTTTTAGATGTTGAATTTGCCAGAAAAGATGATAATAAGCCAAGCCAGTGGAAGCATTTCGGGAAAGATAAAGTACAGTTTTTTGTTGAGCTTACATCACATTCGGTGAGTTTTAAAGGCCGAAAGGCACGTCATGTTTTAATTAACGACATCACTGCCCGAAAGCTCGCCGAGGATGCCGCACAGGAAAGCAGCCAGAAATGGGAAGCCATAATTTCGGCTTCACCTGATGGAATCGGTATGATATCTTTTGATGGAAAACTTAAGCTTGTGTCGGCTAAACTGGCCTTAATGTACGGCTATTCCGTCGAAGAAAAAGATGAATTTATCGGAAAATCAGTTATTGATTTTATTGATCCTTCCTATCATAAAGTAATGAAGGAAAATATCCAAAAATTACTTTCCGGATCAGTTAATCATCAGATAACCGAATATCTTGCCGTAAAAAAAGACAACAGCAGGTTTTATTCGGAATCGAATTCGACTGTTTTGTTCGATTCAAATGGCAAACCATCAGGCATTCTTTATGTCCAGCGCGATATTACCGACCGCAAGCAAACCGAAAACGAACTGCGCGAAAGAGAAGAACTCCTTAATTCGATCATCGAAACAGCCAAAGATTCCATTTTCATTAAAGATGCCTCACTTAAATACATAAAAATAAACAAGGCAATGGCTTCCCTTTTCGGAATGCCCAAAGAAGAGATTTTAGGAAAATCGGATGCTGAACTCTTTGGTGCCGAAAGTGGCGATCATATCGAAGAAATCGACAGGCAGGTGCTCCTGGGCCAGACAATTGAAGACTTCCCGGCTAAACCGGTAAATGGCGAAATCAAACATTTTCACACCATTAAAGTACCTTTAAAAGATGCCCGGGGACGAATAAACGGACTGTGTGGTATTGCCAGAGATATTACCGAATACAAGCAGGCCGAGGATCAGCTCAGAAAGAGCGAAGAAAAATACCGCAACATCTTCGAAAGCATGCAGGATGCCTACTACGAGGCATCCGTTGATGGAATCCTCCTCGAAATCAGCCCTTCCATCGAAACGCTTTCCAAAGGCCAACTGAAACGCAACGATTTAATTGGAAAATCACTTGTCGAATTATACACTGAACCCAAAGCCCGCAGTAACTTCTTTGCCGAATTGTTTAAACACGGAAGGGTGATAGATTATGAATTATCATTCCGCAACGGCGATGGCTCCATTGTGCCTGTGGCAGTTTCGTCTTCGATTTTGTTTGATGCAAACGGAAACCCTTCAAAAGTAACCGGAAGCCTGCGCGACATCAGCAAACGAAAACAGGCAGAGAAAGCACTTCAAGCGAGCGAAGAAAGGTTTCGGGCAATTTCGGAATATTCCTCCAATTCGATCTGCATACTTAATACTTCCGGAAAAGTAATCTGGGTTAATGATGCGATGCTGAAAATGACAGGTTATACCTCGGAGCAGGTGTATGCGGCCGATTCCTTTACCGCATTCCTGGCACCTGAATCATTAGAATTTGTAGTTACCAATTTTATGAAGTTTGTTAACCAGCAGGACTATCAGCACCACTACCAGTTTTCGTTAATTCGTTCGGATGGCCAAAAGCGTCTCTGCGAAAAATATATGGCACATTACGAAGATCTGAGCGGGGAGCGGAATCTGATAATCAGCATGATGGATATTACCGAACGCCATCAGGCCGAACAGGCACTTCACGCCAACCGCCTCGAGTTAATTACCACCAACAATCAGCTCGAAATGGCTCAACAGATCGGACATACAGGTTCGTGGTTGTTCGATATCGAAACCCAGAAAATATGGGGATCAACCGAGGCAAAGCGATTATTCGGTTTTGACAATAATGAAGAATTCTTCACACTCGAAAGCATCGAAGCCTGCATCCCCGATCAGCAGCGGATTCATCAGGCACTCTTTGACCTCGTCACTAAAGACATCCCATACGATGTCGAATATGTGCTTCAACCTGCCGATGGCTCCAATCCAAGAGCATTACTATCAAAAGCCCGGGTCGAAAAAGATGAAACAGGCAAAGTAATTTCTATAATTGGCGTACTACAGGATATTACCGAACGCAAACAGGCGGAAAACGCATTGAAAAGAAGCGAAGAGCGTTTCAGCCAGGTCGTTGCACAAAGCCAGGGTGTTGTTTGGGAGGTTAATAGCGAGGGCTTATATACTTTTGTCAGTCAGCTGGCCCTGGCAATTTATGGATACCCTGCCGAACAAATGGTTGGGCAGATGCACTTTTACGACAAGCATCCCGAAGATCAAAAGGAACAATTTAAAGAGGCTGCTTTTGAAGTTTTCAGGAGGAAGGGAAGCTTTTATAATTTAGTCAGCCACATTTACAAACCTGATGGAACGGAAGCCCATATTTCGACAAACGGAATCCCAATGCTCGATGAACATGGAAATCTGACAGGCTACCGAGGAATTGACATCGATATCACCAAGAGAAAACAAGCCGAAGAAGCCCTTAAAAAAAGCGAGGACGATTTGAATTATGCCCAGGAAATCGCACGAATGGGTAGCTGGGAATTCAACCTGAAGGCAAATAAATACATCTGGTCCAGGAATAATTACAAGTTAGTCGGCATGAAACCTTTCGAAAAGGAAGTAACTGTCGAATACTTTATGTCAATGTTACATCCTGAAGATATTTCTGTAGTAAACGAAAATATTCAGGCTGTTCTTACCAATAGAAAAGCCAAAACCATGGATTTCAGGATTATCATGCCTGATGGACAGACAGCCTGGTTACAGAACAATATTGTACCGGTTTTTGAAGGCGATTCGATAGTCGCGCTAAAAGGCGTAAATATTGATATTACAGCCAAAAAGCTTACCGAGGAAAACATTAAGCAGCAAAACCAACGCTTACATGCCATTATCAGCACATTGCCCGATATAATTTTTGTAATCGGCATGGACGGTATTTACCGGGAGTTTTATTGTTCGACACCGGAGTTATTGCTGGTTCCGCCTGAAAAGATTATCGGCACCAATTTGAAAGACGTATTTGATGAAAAACAGGCACAATGGCACCTCGAAAAGATAAATGAATGTATTCAGTCGAAAAAAATTATTGCCTATGAATATTCGATTGGGAATAAAGAAACAACCAAACATTTTGAAGCCAGGTTGGCTCCCTTTGGCGAAGATGGTGTCCTTACGTTGATAAGAGACATTACAAATCGCAAGAAGGCCGAAAAGGAAATCCGTGATCTCAACGAAAACCTCGAAACGAGAATTATCGAAAGGACCATACAATTAGAAGAAACCAACGAAATTCTCGGAAACGAAATCCAAAGCCGCATGTTGGTGGAGGTTGAACTTGCGCTCGAAAAACACAGGCTTTCGGATATCATCGAAGGAACCAACGTTGGAACCTGGGAATGGAATATCGTTACAGGCCAAACGGTTTTCAACGAAAGATGGGCCGAAATAATTGGTTATACACTCGACGAAATCTCACCGGTTTCCATCGAAACATGGGTGAAATTTTCTCATCCCGACGATTTAAAACTATCCGAAGAATTATTGGAAAAGCACTTTAAAGGTGAGTCGGACTATTATTCGTGCGAATCGAGGATGAAACACAAAAACGGCGAATGGGTCTGGGTTTTGGATAGGGGGAAAGTTAACGACTGGGATAGTAACCATAAACCGTTGCTGATGTCGGGAACACATCAGGAAATTACCGAAAGCAAAAGAGCACTCGAGTTTGAAAACGAATTATTGCAGCTCTCGCTTCAATTGACCGGTATTCCGGTATCCGAAATCGTACCCGCGCTTGATATGGCTTTGCAACGAATCGGAAGTTTCCTGGGTGCTGACCGGGCATACATCTTCGAAATAAGCGAATCCGAAAAAACCATGAGCAATACTTTTGAATGGTGCAATACAGGGATAAATCCTGAAATTGAAAACCTGAAGGATGTCCCGCTCGAAATTTTACCCAACTGGATGGACATGTTGCAAAAACACAAAAACATCATCATTCCTTCGGTTAAAGATTTACCGGAAGACTGGATTGCCGAACGTGAAATTCTCGAACCACAGGGAATTCAATCGCTGGTAGTAATTCCAATGTTTATCGGGAATATGCTGATAGGCTTTGTAGGACTGGATTCGGTTTTGAAAAAAAGAGAATATAAAGATTCCGAAATCAACATTTTAAAAGTGTGGGCCAACATGCTTGCCAGTTTAATCAACCATCAGCGAAAAGAAGAATTTATCGAACAAACCCGCCGGAATTACGAAACCTTTTTCAATACCATCGACGATTTCCTCTTCGTGCTCGACGAACAGGGAAACATAATTCACACCAATACAACAGTAACCCGAAGGCTTGGATATGACACTACGGAACTCATCGAAAAATCAGTACTCCTGGTTCATCCTGCCGAACGCCGGGATGAAGCCGGGCGTATTGTTGGCGAAATGCTGGCCGGTACATCCGAGTTTTGCCCGGTTCCGCTCGTAACTAAATCAGGAGAATATATTCCGGTCGAAACAAGGGTTAAACCTGGTTTCTGGGATGGTAAAGCAGCAATTTTCGGTGTTACCAAAGACATTTCTAAAATCAGACTCTCCGAAGAAAAGTTTTCGAAAGCCTTCCAGTCAAATTCGGCAATGATGGCTATTTCGACACTGGACGGCTTGTTTTTAGATGTAAACGAAACATTTTTGAAAACCTTGGGCTTTACCCGCGAAGAGATTATTGGAAATAATACGCATAATCTTCATATCTATGATAATGTTGAATTACGGGATGAAATGGTAGAAAGATTAAAGCAAAATATTCCAGTAAAAGATATTGAGATGCAGGTTAAAACAAGGTCCGGCGAAAGAAGGACCGGCCTGTTCTCTGCCGACACCATTTTCATTGGAAAAGATTTGTGTTTATTAACCATGATGGTCGACATCACCGACCGCAAGCTGGCCGAAGAAAAAATCAAGCAGGCCCGGAACGAAGCCGAAAAAGCCAACCATGCCAAAAGCGAATTCCTCTCGCGCATGAGCCACGAACTCCGAACTCCCATGAATTCGATCCTGGGTTTTGCCCAATTGATGGAAATGGGCGAACTCACGCTTTCGCAAAAAAAAGGCGTAAAACATATTTTAAACAGCGGCAAGCACCTGCTGAATTTAATAAACGAAGTACTCGATATTTCACGCATCGAGGCAGGCCGGATTTCTCTTTCGATGGAACCCATTAATATTGGCGGAGTTATCACGGAAATGCTTGATGCCATGCAGCCCAATGCCGCAAAAATGAATCTGAAAACCAGGCTTCAAAATTCAACTGCCAATAAGCTTTTCGTGGTTGCCGATTATCAACGGCTTAAGCAGGTGCTGCTTAATCTGTTAGCCAACGCTTTCAAGTACAACATCAAAGGAGGTTCGGTAAACGTGTTAACCGAATTGGTGGAAAGGCCAGAACCCGAAATCACCACAATCAGGATTTCAATCAGCGATACAGGTGTGGGTATCAGTGCCGAAGATCTACCTAAACTTTTTCAGCCATTCGAGCGCATTGGCGCCGAGAAAGGTGAAACCGAAGGCACCGGCCTGGGACTTACCGTGGTTAAAAAACTGATGGAAATCATGGGTGGCACAATCGGCGTTACAAGCCAGGTTGGCCAGGGAAGTACATTTTGGATTGAACTGCCCCTTGCCGAATCTCAAAAAAGCCTTGCCGAACAGACAGAATGGGCATTAAAACCAGAAAAAGGTGTTACCAAAACAGCAGGAACGATTTTATATATCGAAGACAATGTTTCGAACATCGAACTGGTTGAGCAAATTCTTACCACCCAGCGGCCGGGTAACCGACTGATTGCAAATATGAGTGGAAACATGGCTGTTAGTCTGGCTATCGAATACATGCCCGACTTGATTTTACTCGATCTCGATTTGCCCGACATCCATGGCAGCGAGGTCTTGAAAAACCTTCAGGCAGAAGCAAAAACAAAATACATTCCGGTAATCATCATCAGTGCCGACGCCATGCCCGACCGGATTGAGAAACTTACATTAGCCGGAGTTAAAGATTATCTAACCAAACCATTGGATATCATAACCTTTTTAAAGGCTATAGATACATGGATAAAATAACTAATCAGGTGTAAGGGATAAGGCGTAAGGCATAAGGTGTCCCAGCCACGAGTTGGCGAAATCTCAATAACCGTGGGCGAAACCCACGGACACGTGGGCGAAACCCACGGAAGTGGGTGAATCCCACGGAAACAAAAAATATGGTAAAGTTAAACTGAATTTACAATGAAAAAAAATCAGTCAAAAGCGGTTCTTCAACAAAACGCTGCTGAATCGCTCAGGCAAAAAGCCCTGGAGCAACTCGAAAAACGCAAAAGCCTGGTACAGTCTGGGGCAATTACCGGTACCGACATACTCAAACTCATCCATGAACTGGAGGTTCACCAGATTGAACTGGAATTGCAGAACGAGGAACTTTCCAGGGCCAAAGAACAGGCAGACCTTGCAACCGAAAAATTTATTGGGCTTTACGATTTTGCCCCTTCTGCCTATTTTACAATCTCCCATGAAGGTATCATTATTGAGCTAAACCTCGCCGGTGCGCAAATGCTGGGTACAGACCGCTCCAAATTAAAAAACAGCCATTTTGGTCATTTTATTTCCACCGAAACACTGCCTGTCTTCAATCGCTTTCTGGATAAATGTTTTGAAAAACAGGCTGCCAATTCCTGTGAAGTAACCCTGGCAACCAAAGGCGACTTACCCATGTATGTTCACCTCTCGGGCAATGTTGCAGGCATGGACGAACATTGCCTTATTGCGGCAACCAACATTACCAGCCGAAAGCAGGAGGAGGAAAAACTAAAGCAAAGCGAAGAACACTACAAATCGCTGTTCCGGAACAATCATTCGGTGATGCTGCTTATTGATCCCGAAACCGGCAAAATAAAAGACGCAAATCCCGCTGCCTGCAAATACTATGGCTGGACCGTTTCCGAATTATGCCGCAAGAATATTTCGCAAATTAATACCCTTACTCCGGATGAAGTAAATCTGGAAATGCAGAAAGCCATCCGCGAAAAGCGAAAACAATTCTATTTCAAACACAAAAAAGCAAATGGCGAAATCAGGGATGTGGAGGTTTATGCCGGCCCGATTCAGTTTGGCAATTCTACATTGCTGTATTCGATAGTTAACGACATCACCGAAAGCAGGATTTTACAGCACGACCTCAACGAAAGGATGAAGGAACTAAATTGCCATAACCGAATTTCGGAAGTGATGAGCAATTCGAACCTTTCGATTGACGATGTTTGCTGGCAAATTGCTCATTTAATCCCTGACGGTATGCAGTTTCCCGACATTACCCGGGCCTGTATTCAAATTGGTGAAAACATTTTTGAAACCAACAATTATAAAAAAGGCCATAACTTCCTTCATCAGGAAATAAAAAACAACAACCAGGAAATTGGCTTTATTGAAGTTAGTTTACCTGATGATAAATTGCCAGCAGGAATACCATCATTTATTCCGGAAGAGTCGAGTTTATTATTATCAATAGCCGAAAGACTTGGAATTTTCATCGAAAAAAAGGAAACCGAAGATGTTTTATCCAAAAGCGAAAAGAAATACCGCCTGCTGGTCGAAAATCAAAGCGACCTTGTTGTCAAGGTAGATGCAGAAAACAAGTTTCTTTATGTCAGTCCCGGTTATTGCAGGCTTTTTGGAAAAACAGAATCTGAATTATTGGGTAACTCTTTCTTGCCATTGGTTCATGAGGATGACATCTGGAATACCACCGAAGCAATGAAAATGCTT
>CAIYZW010000782.1 GCA_903930725.1 uncultured Bacteroidota bacterium | reverse complement strand
TGATTGGCCTGGCGAAGCATCACTACTTTCGATGCACATGGCAAAAAGTTGGATTTCCTCTTTCTGTCCGGGTTTTAGCGATAGAATTTCCTCCCTGGTAACCACAAAATTCTGATAGAGCGGATCGTTAGCCTCCAAAACGAGCCCATTTTCGACTTTTAAATTTGTAACGGAATTAGAGATGTTCTTAACCTCCAGCAACAATGGCCTGATGTAGTGGGTGCTTCCTTCGTTTCCATGAATTGAAAACTGTACCAGCTTTTGCTTTTCAGCCTCTGTAAGGCTGCGGGTTTGCGATTTTCCTGCAAAAGGAAACAAAACGATTACCGAAATGATGAAAAAAATTGCTCTCATATACTTTATGATTTTGGTTAATGTTTCTGAAAAAGAAAAGTGTAGAGCAATCTGTCATGAATGAGGTTTTCGTTTTTATAATTTTTTGTTGAAAACTACCTGATGATGCAGGTTTTATGAGAATAATTACCGGCAAATAACGCTTTGCGCCACCAACATATTTTGAAGTGGCGAAATTCATCCTTACAAAAATCATTTTCCATATTCATCGAGTAATTTAACTCATCAAGATTTAAATTCCTCAAGCCAAAAACCCAGCTTTTTATTATGTTTGCCCAAAAGATTATTCATTCAAACCTCCGATGGCATGAAAAAATATTCATTATTCCTGGCTTTTCTTTCGCTAACGCTTGTTTCGGTGGCACAGGATTTAAAGATTGGCTTCCTGACCAATCAAAAAATAAAACAAGCAGATGTCGAAACCGCGGCAGCCTGGAAATTCCTTTCATCGCAACCTGGAATCAGCGCTTCATGGCTTACAACGAAAACCATCGGCAAACGAGCCAAAATCAATAGTTTCGACGTAATCTGGATTCATCTAGCCGACACCAGTATTCATTTAGCGGATATTTTTACTCCCAAAATCATTGCTGGTCTTAAAACTTATGTTCAAAATGGAGGTAATCTTTTGCTGTCGCAAGAAGCTTTTCCTTTGATAAATCTTTTGGAAATTGAAACCGAAAAACCTGTTTTGGTGAACAAACAAGCCAAAGATTCGGGTTACGGCAGGATGCTTGGATTTCATAGTTTCCGCTCCCATCCGGTGTTTGATGGTTTAAACGGAGGCGCTTATATCTTAAAACCTTCTGCCAATATTACTGTAAGAAATTATGGATTTTTTGGAGATACAATTCCTGCAACCGGCAAAGTTGTGGCCACCGATTGGGATTATATTTTCCTTCGTGAAGATAAAAAAATGATCGTCGAATATGAAACTGGAAAAGGTAAAATCCTTGCCGTAGGCGGCTACATGTATTTTAGCTATCCCGAAAAACAAAATGCAAAAGCAGGTGAGACCTACAATGTAAACCGTCAGCACCTCGAAAAATTTACATCCAATTGTTTTAATTATCTGGCTGGGCGATCAAAAGTTGATGCATATTATTGGAATTATCAGCCACCAAAAACCGAAGTATTTGGGCTTGACGAAAATTCCTGGTTCCCAATGATGAGGCCAACCGTAAAATCGCATCAATGGGAAATCAACGAAAGTAAAACCGACCTCCGGCGGCGGTTTGCCACCGATAATTTTTGGGATGTTGCCGGGCAAAGAATGCTGATTATGGGCAAAGAAACTGGTGGCATTGACGAAATCTGGGCACATCCGTTTATGGCTTTCCGCGATTACGAGGTTGGCGTAAAATTTGAATATCGAGATACCATTTATTGGCTAAACGACGAAAAGCCAGCGATTACTGTTCATCCCGAATCGTTTGAGCGGCTTTATCAGTTTAAACGCGCCTTTTTAAAAGAGGTGGTTTGTGTTTCGCCGGATCAGCTGCAGGGCGTAATTCATTACGAATATCGGGGTGTTTACCCTGCCGAATTGTTCATCCGCTTCAAAAGCAACCAGCGCATCATGTGGCCATATTCCGAAAATGTTTTGGGCGGCCTGAAATATGCTTTCGACGAAAAACTAAATTCATTCATCATCACCGACCCATCC
Organism: uncultured Bacteroidota bacterium; assembly: GCA_903930725.1. GTDB lineage: Bacteria > Bacteroidota > Bacteroidia > Bacteroidales > 4484-276 > CAJATL01. Next base: position 1,443 of record CAIYZW010000782.1, on the reverse strand, counting down.
GGCGATTTTGTGAGTATGCTCGGTTTTACCAAAACCCCTGAACCGGTTTATTTTTCAAATTCTCCCCTCCTGCCCTCTTTTAAACCTGTAAAATGCCCTATTGGCGCCTATAGCGAGATTTTTCCGGTTGATTCGGTCTGGAAAACAAAATCTGCCGATGGTTTGAAAATAAGCGGCCTGGCAAAAATCAATCTGGAGATGAACGATAATTTTGATGTGATCATTTCGGCGACAAGTGAAGGAACCACGAAAACAATTCAAGCCTTTCAGGATGCCCTTTTTGATCCTGAAAAGGTTTACAAAAATGCACTCTTGCATCAGGAAGAAATTTCCGGTAAAATGCTTTCCATTACCACGCCTGATGCGGTTTTTAATACAGGTTTTGCCTGGGCAGTAAATGCCAGCGACCGCTTTTTTGTTACAACTCCCGGAATCGGGAGTTCGCTGGTTGCAGGTTACGGAACCACCGAAAACGGCTGGGACGGTGAGCACAAAGTAAACGGCCGTCCGGGCTATGCCTGGTACTTTGGCCGCGATGCCGAATGGAGTGCCTTTGCTTTGCTCGGCTATGGAGATTTTGAAAAAGTAAAAGGAGTACTGGAAACTTTACAGAAATTCCAGGATTTGAACGGTAAGATTTTCCATGAACTCAGTACTTCGGGATTTGCGCATTATGATGCTTCGGATGCCACGCCGCTTTATGTGGCCCTGGCAGGAAGGTACCTGAAACATTCCGGCGATAAGGATTTTATTAGGGAAAGCTGGAATAACATAAAAGCTGCAATGGATTTTATGTATTCCACCGACACCGATGGTGATGGTCTGATCGAAAATACAAACGTTGGACATGGTTGGGAGGAAGGTGGCGGATTGTTTGGTTCGCACACCACTCTTTACCTTGCTTCATGCTGGGCTGCAGCACTTCAGGAAGCAGCCTTTATAGCCCAAAATCTTGATTTTGATGACCTGGCAACAAAATATGAAACCGACAAAAACGCAGTCATCCAAAAAATTAACTCGCTTTTTTGGAGCAATGATCAGGATTATTTTTATCATGGTTTGAAGCAGGATGGATTATTTATCAACGAAAAATCCATTATGCCGACAATCCCTGTTTTGTTCGGTCAGGTCGGGAAAGAACGTTCATATCAGGTTTTGGAGGCCTTTGCAAAAAATGAGTTTACGGCCAACTGGGGAGTAAGGATTGTGAGCGAAAGAAGCCCGATGTTCAGGCCGCAGGGCTACCACACCGGAAGTGTGTGGCCTTTATTTACCGGTTGGACAGCTTTGGCAGAATATGAAGCAGGGCGCGGGATTCAGGGATTTTCGCACATCATGAACAACTTGCATGTATACGACGATTGGGCGCTTGGTTTTGTTGAGGAAGTTTTGAATGGCGCCGAATACAAGCCTTCGGGTGTTTGCAGCCACCAATGCTGGTCA
>CAIYZW010000781.1 GCA_903930725.1 uncultured Bacteroidota bacterium | reverse complement strand
GGACCCATCTGGGATTTTAACCTGGCTTTTGGAAATGCCGATTATTACCAGGGATGGATTACCAGCGGCTGGCAGTATGCCTGGCAGGATGGTGGCGACAACTTTGCAAATCCGTTTTATTGGTCGAAACTGATGCAGAAAACCGGCTTCTACAACAAGGTCCTCTTGCGCTGGAACGAACTGAGGCAAGCAATTTTAAGCAAAGATTCGATAAACGCATTTATTGATGCCCAGGCTTTGATGCTCGACGAATCGCAGGAGCGAAATTACCAGCAATGGCCCATCCTGGGACAATATGTGTGGCCAAATGCTTTTGTGGGTCAAACCTATCAGGAAGAACTCGACTATCTGAAAACATGGACCAGCACAAGGATTGACTGGATTGACAGCCAGCTAAAATTAACCCCCGTTATTAACGAAATCAATTACAATTCGTCAACATCTTTTGACGCCGGCGACTGGGTCGAAATTTATAATCCAAATCTTATTTCGTACAATATTTCGAACTGGCGGCTGAAAGATGCGAACAACACTCCCTATTTTACGATTCCCTCCGGCACAACAATTCCCGCACTGGGCTACCTGGTTTTATGCGCAAATACCACCAAGTTCCACAACAAATTCCCCAATATTACCAACTACATCGGCAATTTACCTTTCGACCTTAGCAACACCGGTGAGCCAGTCCGTTTGACAAATTCGTCGAATAATCTGATGGATTATGTTTATTATTCGAACACCACGCCATGGCCTCCACAGCCCAACGGAACCGGTCCAACACTGGAGCTTAAAAAATTCGTTCTTGATAATAACGCAGCCGCAAACTGGCATGTGAGCGCTACAACAGGCGGCACGCCTGGAACGACAAACAGTCCTCTTACAAAACCCGAAGTTTACATCAACGAATTTATGGCCGATAACATTTCGTTTTTGCATGACCCCCAGGGCGATTTTGACGATTGGATCGAAATTTTTAATGGAACCTCCAATCCTTTTAATATAGGAGGCTATTATATCACCGACGATCTGAATAATCCAACAAAATATTTAATTCCCGACACAAAGCCCGACAGTACAACCATTCCAGCAGGAGGATTTCTTTTGCTTTGGGCCGACAGCGACATGGAGGATGGAATTTTACATATCGGCTTCAAACTTTCAAAATCGGGCGAGCAAATTGGGTTGTATGACAAAGATGGCTTTGTTGTTGACTTTGTGACTTTCGGATGGCAAAACACCAATCAATCGGCAGGAAGAATTACCGACGGATACAGCGGCTGGCAGTTTTTCGTCCAGCCAACTCCCGGCTTTTCAAATTCCAGCACACAAATTTTGCAGATCCCGGCAGGTTGGAGCGGCATTTCCAGTTTTCGTCAACCCTTCGACCCTGGCATCGAAAACATGTTTAAGGATTTTGCCGATGAGCTTTTATTTTTAGGCGACCAAAATAATTTTTATATCCCCGTTCACACGGCCAACACCCTGCAATCCTGGGACGACCACGCCGGTTACATGATCAAATCAACGGAGGCTATTGCGGTTGCGGTTACCGGCAAAAAGGAATCCAACAAAGAAATTCAGTTGCATGAAGGCTGGAACCTGATTCCTGTTTTAAGTTCGTGTGATGTTTTATGCAGCGAGGGTTTTTCGTCGTTGGGCGAAATATTTGAAATCGCTGCCGAGGTTGCAGGTGGGAAAGTTTATTGGCCCGAAAAGGATATTTATTCGCTCGAAGTGCTTGTTCCCGGAAAAAGCTATTATGTAAAAGTAAGCCAGGCAACTACTTTGACCATAAGGGGTTGTCAGTAAATAATCGGGCTTTAAAAAAAACTGACAAATCTCACGGATATATCAGGTTTGGGATGTTTTTTATCCTTCCACAATTATGGAAAGCCTAATTCTTAAAAATCCAGACATCGTTGTATTTTTCGCCAAGACGCTTCTTGGCGTTTAAAGCTTCCTCACGGGTGGAATAATCGCCCAACGAAATCCGGTACATTTTTCCGGCAGGAAGTATTTTCGGGTTTTTAAAACCTTTGTTGCGGAAGCGCTCAACCTCCGATTTTGCCTGGCTTTCTTCAGGAACACTGGCGCCAATCAGATAATATTTTACCTGCGCCGGTTTCGGTTCATTCTTTTTTACGGTCTCGGTGGTGGTTTCAACGGTTTTTATTTCGGTTGTATCATTTATGGTGGTGGCGGTGTCAACCTTTAGGTCTAAAATCCCGCTTATCTCGTCGCCACTGCAGATTTTTATCCCACCTTCATCATCATCCTCTTTTCCAAACCAAACCACCGCATAACCTCTTAAAATGCCAACGCCAAGCGATTTCCAGATTGTTCCCTTCCAGATTCCTTTACTCAGCATCATATCGTTTGATGATGCCGACGATTTCCAAAGATCAATCACAATGTCAGGTTGAGCATCCACGCTTTCCCAAAAGGCGATTTCGTAGCCTTTGCCAGGATAATTGGTCAACTCGCCTGGTTTGGAAGTCATGCAGGTTTGATTGATTTTTTCGCGGCCATAACAACATTCAGCCCAATCGCCCATCTGCGACCACGAATGAAGGTTGCAATCGTTGGTATCGGGATGGTTAAGCTGCAAATCGTTAACATGAACTTTGGCGACGTAGCAAAGCGACTTTGAAAGCG
>CAIYZW010000780.1 GCA_903930725.1 uncultured Bacteroidota bacterium | reverse complement strand
GTAAGATGATATTAAACCACCGACAGACGACATTAAACCACTGAAAGATGACTTCAAACCACTGAAAGATGTCATCAAACCACCGACAGACGACTTCAAACCACCCGAAGATGACATTAAGTCACCTACAGAGGTCATTGCACGACCGAAAGATAATTTTAATGCAGGTAACGATTAGATTGCGAATCCCGAAAATGAGTTCGCTTTGCCCTGAAAAGTTGTTAATAAAAAACCACCTCTATATTTGGATGCGCACTCTTAAATTTGGAAATGCGTTTTGCAGTTAGCTTGGTGTTGTAACACCTTACAAGCTTCAAATTTGGAAGATTTTCGATTTGTTCCAGGGTTTTAATTGCCGTATTAAAGCAATCTAATTGTTGGAGGCTTATCAGAGATTCAACACCTTTTAAAGTCTTAATCTGCGTGCCCGAGCACCTCAGGATTTTAAGATCCTGGAGCGGAGCCAAAAATACCAGGTTCTTAACAGGAGTATTTTGAATGTCCAGTTCTTTCAGATTACGGAGTTCGCCCACCGGTTCAAGGCTTTCGATCGGGTTATTAGGGCAAATCAAAACCTCTATAGTCTTTATCTCCCGCAGTGGCTCCAGGTTTCTTACACTTGTATTGTTAAACTTAAGCTCCCGCAGGAACAACAACTTATTAATATTATCAAGACTTTCAATTTTCATTGATTGATCCGCCATATCCGGGAAATCCGAAAGGTCAATCTTACGCAGATTTGCAATTCGCTGCAACTCTTCGCGGCTTAACGTGCCGGTGTTTTTGGTAAATTTCTCAGTCAATAATTTCCACACTTCCGGAAAATTCTCCCACCACGCCTGTAATTCTTCTGTTTGATAAATCACCAGGCAATCGGGGTTTGCATCCATAAAATCAACAATTTCATTTACGTCTGTAGGGCTGTTATCGCAATAAATAAACCTTAGGTCAGTAAAATCAACGATTGGCTCAATGCTTGCAACCAACGTATTATCAAATCGCAATTCCTCCAATTTGGTTAGCTTGCCCAGCGGTGTCAAACCACTCACCGTAGTATTCGAAAAATCGAGATAATGCAAATCCAGCAGGTTTTTCAACGGGTTCAGGCTTGTAATCCCCGTTTCCTGACATTGAAGTTCTTTAAGCATCACAAGGTACGAAAGCGGCCCAAGGTCGTTTATCATCTTATTCCCCGAAACATCAACACTTGTAATACGCGAAATTTCGTGCAGCTCTTCTTTCGATGGCTCCAACAGGTTGGTTACATATTTAGCAAATACCGATTTCCAGTTTTCATCAAGTGTTTTCCACCAGTTCTCCAGTTCCGCCGACTCGTAAATTACCAAAACACCAGGTTTTTTTTGCATAAACAAATTGGCAACTTGTCGGGTTATTCCGGTTTTATCGCAATAAATCCGGCTGAGTGCCGGCAAATCTTCCAAAGGTGTCAGATCATAAACCGGCGTGCTGTCAATAAATAAAAGCTGCAAATTGGGCAGGTTTTTAAGTGGTTGCAAATCTCTTACACGCGTTTTTTCAAGTTTCAACAAATAGAGATTATTTAATCCTTTCAAAGGTTCCAGGTTATTAACCGCGTTTTCCGACAGATCAAGTCTTTCCAAACCTGTGAGATTTTCGAGCGCATCGAGGTTTTTTATCTGGGTAGCCGAAATTTCGAGGTCTTTTAAATTTCCAAGGTCCGACAAGGCTTCGATGCTGTCAACAAAAGTCTCATTCATTAAAAAGGTTGTCAGTTTGCTAAAATTTGCAACCGTTTCGATATGTTCGACATGCGTACCCGAAATGTTTAAAAATTCGATATTTGTCGAATAACGCAGTGGCTCAATGCTTTCGATAGGCGAAAAGGAGCAGTCCAGCATTTCGAGATGGCTCAGATTGCGCAGTGGCATGAGGTCGCTGGCCAGAACATGGCTGCATCTAAGCCTTTTTAACTGCGAAAGCCTCGACAATGGCTCAAGGTTCAAAATGGCTGCGTTTCCCGAAATATTTAGTGTGTCTATCAAAACTATCCTCTTAAGCTGCCGGTCGAGCAAAGCTGCCGTAAAAGCTGAGGTGTCCGAAAAAATAACCTCTAAACTGTCGGTGCTGCAAAGAGTAAGCGTGTCGCGGCTCATTTTGCGTTTTACAAGATAATTTAATTTGGCCAGTGAATCATCAAAATACAAAACATCGGTCATTCGCAGTGTATCGGCAATGGCAATATTGGCACCAAAAGTTTCTTTCCAGGCCAGCGGAAGCTCGTTCCACCACTTCCTGAGTTCTTCTTTTTCGTTGAGTTTAGTGGTGTAAATGCTCGCAATTTTTAAATCTTTCTGTTCATCGTTAAGATTTATCTCGATGTATCTTAGTCGGTTAGTGTTAATTAATTCGTCGTCAACGGTTTCGCCGTTTAAGTTTCGGTTGAGGGTAATTTTAAAAAACAACTGGTTATTCTGATTAATTTGCTGCTCAATATTTTGGATTTCAAAACTAAATTCTACTTTTTTAAAGAAGAAATCAATATCTTTAAGATAAGCCTGAACACCTTTGTTTATTGGAATTGAGCGGTTTTCGTCGAGGTCGTCTTCGATTTGAACTTTTTCGCTTGCAAAAAGTTTCGAAAAACTCTGATTGATGATGATGTCTTTTTCTTTAACCGAAATTTCGGGGTCGCCAAGGGTGTTAAAATTGTATTGTAAAAACGACACCATTTGTTCGGCTTGTTTGCGGTATTGTTCGATCTCCTCCGCCGAAAGTGCTTGCTGCGTTTGTGCCTGCAATACCGGGCCATGCAAAAGCACGAACAGCAAAATTATCATTAAAAATATCTTATTAAAAAACCTGATCTGCATGTTGGGTTGACTTATGAATTTTGGTGTAAAAACTGTTTTGAGCGCCACAAATTTAATATTCCTTGTGCAAAATGAAATTTTCGAGAGACTGTTTTTGGCCATCCTCTAATTTAATCAGATTTGAGATCAACCAGCCCCGGTTCATGCCTGGCCGGTTAAACTCTGTTATCTCAAAATACCAGCCTTCGATCTGAAAAAAATGAAATTTTACGCTGCTTACATATTTAAATTTCAGGCGGTTGTTGCGTAATTCGTACAAAAATACCGAAAGTTTATCGGGCTGGAATCCCTTGTAAAAATAGTCGCCGGTATGTTCGCTCGATTGAAAAACCTTGTCGAGGTTCATAAAATCGAGTTCATGGCTGAGTGGATGCAAAAATCGCGATGGCGACTCGTCGTCGCGTTTGTACAGGTCTTCGTATGGGCTGTAATGAACATCCGAAATTATCCATTTTGAGCCAAGGTTTTCTTTAACCAAGCTCATAAAAAGTGTAACAGGAACCACTGTACCGCCCCTGTCGAAATTTGCGGTG
>CAIYZW010000779.1 GCA_903930725.1 uncultured Bacteroidota bacterium | reverse complement strand
CTCAAGCACGGCTCACCGGCGAACGGACCATCGAAATTGATGCTTCGGTAAAAAACAGCCGTGGCAAAAATCTTGGCAAAAGCCAGACTTTTCCGGTTGCCCTCGAAGCCCTTAAACCTGCGGTTACAATCATCGGAAACGGCGTAATCATGCCAGATTCGCGCAACTTATCGCTACCTTTTAAAGCGGTGAGTTTGCGGGCTGTTGATATTACGGTTTACAAGATTTTTGCGGGAAATCTAAAGCAATATTTCCAGTTCAATTTTTACGATGGCGACCAATATCTGAAATATCTCGGCAGGCCGGTTTACCGCAAAACCATGATGCTTGACGAAAATCCCAACGTTGACCTGAAACAATGGAACGCCTTTTCGATTGACCTTTCGGGGATGTTTGTGCAAGACCCGCTGGCCATCTACCGCGTGAAGTTCTCCTTTAAGAAGCCTTATTCGCTCTACGATTGCGGCGATTCGGGAACTTCTGATATTACAAAATTTAAAGAAAACGAAAGTTTTGATGAAGACGAACTTTCCAAATGGGATAATGGCGAATATTATTACGATTATTACTGGCCCGATGATTACGAATGGGAACAGCGCGACAACCCCTGCCACAATTCATATTTTATGAGTCAGCGTTTTCCGGAGCGCAACCTGATGGCCAGCAACCTTGGCATCATTTCAAAATCGGCCGACAACCGCGAATTTGTTGTTGCAGTTACCGATTTGCTAACAACCGCGCCGGTTTCGGGGGCAAAGGTGGAGTTTTTTAATTTCCAGCAACAGTTGGTTGGAGATGGACAAACCGGCTCCGATGGCATCCTCCGGATAAAACTTGAAAATGTTCCTTACCTTTTATCCGCCAAAAGCGGCAAGCAGCAATCGTGGCTCCGCTTAGATGACGGGACTTCGCTGTCGGTAAGTAATTTTGATGTTTCGGGTGAGAAAATCCAGAAAGGCATCAAAGGCCTGATCTACGGGGAGCGTGGTGTGTGGCGGCCCGGCGATACGTTGTTCCTTACTTTTGTGATGGACGATTCCAAAAAAAAGTTACCCGAAAATCATCCCGTGGTTCTCGAACTTTACAATTCGCGTGGTCAACTGGCCGGGCGGCAGGTTAAAACTTCGGGAACAAATGGTTTTTATACATTTATCACACCCACCGAAACAGCGGCGCCCACAGGCAACTGGCGGGCAATCGTTAATGTTGGTGGCTCAGTTTTCGAAAAACTCATTAAAATTGAAACCATCAAACCGAACAGGCTTAAGATAAATCTCGATTTTGGCCGGAAAGTTCTTTCGGCAACCGACAAAAATCAACAAGGAAATTTAAAAGTAAAATGGCTTCATGGCGCCGATGCCAACGGACTGAAAGCCCTTGTAAATGTAAAACTGGTAAATGCAACTGCCGCTTTTAAAGGGTATGAAAAATATACCTTCAGCGACCCAACGCGCTATTACTGGCCTGCCGAAAACACCGTTTTTGATGGCCGCCTGAGCAATTCCGGCGAAGCCCGTTTCCCGCTGAATGTCGAAGTTAACAGCAATGCCCCCGGTATGTTAAATGCTGTTTTTAATACCCGCATCACCGAAGAAGGCGGCGATTTCAGCACCGATGTTTTTTCGGTTCCACTTGCTCCTTACAAAAGGTTTATTGGAATTTCGGTCCCCGATGGTGGCACAATGAACAAGATGCTAACCACCGACACAAGCCACATTATCAATGTTGTAACTTTGGATGAAAACGGTTACCCGGTCTCGGCCAACAATCTCGATGTGATAATTTATAAAGTTGACTGGCGCTGGTGGTGGAGTTCGGGCGACGATAACATGGCCAACTGGACCAGCGGTGAAAATTCGACCGTCATCATGCGAAAAACCATTTCCACGGTCAACGGCAAAGGTAGCCTGACGTTCAGAATAAATCATCCCGACTGGGGACGTTATTTTATCAGCGTTCTCGACCCGCAAGAAGGCCACAGTGCCGGTTTGCCGGTTTATATGGACTGGCCGTCGTACATAAACCGCAACGGGCGAAGTAATCCGGCTGGTGCTACCATGCTGAGTTTTTCGGCAGACAAAGAAAAATATCAACCCGGCGAGAAAGCAACCATCAGTTTCCCAAGTTCCGAAGGCTCGCGTGCCTTACTTAGCATCGAATCGGGCAGCACTATTTTAAAAACCTGGTGGATTGATTGCAATGCCGGCGAAACGAATTTTAGTTTTGAAGTCACGCCCGACATGGCTCCAAACGTTTATGCCTATCTTACCTTGTTGCAGCCACATTCGCAAACCATCAACGATTTGCCCATCCGCATGTTTGGCGTTGTCCCGATCTTTGTGGAAGACGAGCAAACCAGGATTGAACCACTCATAAAACTTCCTCCCGAAATCAGGCCTAACAGCAATTATTCAGTTAAAATTTCAGAGAAAAAAGGCCGTGCCATGACATACACACTTGCGGTGGTGGATGAAGGTTTGCTCGATTTAACCAGGTTTAAAACCCCCGATCCATGGAAAGTTTTCTTTGCCCGCGAGGCTTTGGGCGTAAAAACCTGGGATATGTTCGACGACGTTCTCGGGGCTTATGGCGGACATCTTCAAAAAGTGCTTGCCATTGGCGGTGACGAAGGTTTGCTGAATAAAGGCGCCAAAAAAGCCAGTCGCTTCAAACCGGTGGTCACGTACCTCGGGCCTTTTATCCTGGGGAAAAATAAAACCGCCGAACACAATTTAAAAATGACCGATTATGTGGGTTCGGTACGTGTGATGGTGATTGCCGGAAATGAAGGAGCGTGGGGCTCTGCCGAGGCGAGTACACCCGTAAAACAGCCATTGATGGTTTTGCCAACAGCGCCGCGTGTTTTAGGCCCATCCGAGGATTTCGACCTGCCGGTGAGCATTTTTGCTATGAACGACAACATCCGTGAAGTTGAGGTTACAGTTAAAGTGGAAGGCTCGATCAAAACTCCCGAAATCGCCAGCCAGATGGTTACTTTTGAAAAAGCCGCCGAAAAGACGGTTTATTTTAAGATGAAAGCCGGTGAAACAGCCGGAGACGGGAAAATTAGTGTTACAGTTAAAAGTGGTGTCGAAAACGCTTCAGCAGGCATTTCCATCGAAATCCGTAATCCAAATCCTTTTACCACAAAATCGAACACAATAATTCTGGACGCTGGCCAAAGCAGAGATTTTTCCTATGATTTTCATGGGATAAAAGGCTCAAACAGTGGCTCAATCTCAGTTTCAGGGTTACCCTCTTTCGAAATACAAAAACATCTCGAATATCTGATAAAATATCCTTATGGCTGCGTTGAACAGATCACATCTGCGGCTATGCCACAATTATATCTTAGCGAATTAACCAATCTTACCGAAAGCCAGGAAATTGAAGTCAGCAAAAATATGCGCGATGCTATCCGGCAGCTTTCGAGGTTTCAGACATCGGGCGGTGGATTTTCGTACTGGCCGGGCGGAAATTATCTTTCGGAATGGGGAACTTCTTACGCCGGGCATTTCCTGCTTCTGGCCGAGCAAAAAGGCTTTTTAATTCCGTTCGATCTTAAAAAGAAATGGCTCGACTGGCAGTTTAAAACTGCATCAAATTATGACGACACAAAATACGATTATTGGGATCGCAGCGACTTTTTGCAGGCTTACCGTTTATACACGCTGGCTTTGGCTGGACAAGCAAACATCAGTGCGATGAACCGGCTCCGCGAAAATCCTAAAATCACAGCCGATGCCCGCTGGCGGTTGGCTGCTGCCTATCTTTTGGCCGGGAAGCCTGAAGCTGCCAAAGAACTCATCCGAAACATTGCTCAAAACGCATCTTTTAATTACGAAAATCCGGGCGCTACTTTTGGCTCTTCCTTGCGCGACCAGGCCATGATCCTGGAAACATTAATACTTTTAAAACAGGAAAACGAAGCCTTCGAATTGCTGGTAAATATGGCCGGTCAAATCAAAAACAGCAACTTAAGCACCCAATCGGCGGCTTATTGCCTGTATGCTTTTGCAAAGTTTTCGGAAGCCAGCAAGATGGAGAAAGGTGTAAAGATTAACTATCGTGCCGATGGAAAATCAGAAAAGGTTGAAACTGGAACAGCCGTTTATCAGATTTTTTTGAAGGAAAATAATGCTGGAGGAGGTTCGGTAACCATCGAGAATACAGGTAAAACGAAGCTTTTTGTAACCACAACTTTAACCGGCCAGCCGCTTGAAGGCGCCGAAGACAGTGAAACCAAAAACCTCGACATCAGCATAAAATACCTGTCGCAGCAGGGAACGCCGGTAAATGTTGCCGAAATTGTGCAGGGCACAGATTTTACAGCCGAAGTAACCGTAAGAAACCCCGGAAGGATGGGAAAATACCAGAACCTTGCGCTCAACGAGGTGTTTCCTTCGGGTTGGGAGATTTTGAATATGCGGGTTAACGATGAGCAGGTCATCAAAACGGAGGCGGCTTACACATATCGCGACATACGCGACGACAGGGTTTATACTTTCTTCGACCTCGAACCAAATCAGACGGTAACTTACAGGGTTTATCTGAATGCTGCGTACACGGGGAGGTTTTATTTGCCTGCGGTGAGCTGCGAAGCGATGTACGACAGCCGCATCTTTGCCCGCCAGAAAGGACAATGGGTTGTGGTGAGAAAATAAAATTATGTTGGAAACGGGGATTATGGGTCAGAATATCCTATCAAGGCTTTGAATAAATTCCGTTGATGGTAATTTGCTAGTTGTGCAAATTATTACCTGGAATTACCTCATCGGAAAATTGAATTACCAGAGGCAATTTAACACCGGAAAAAGGGCCAAAATGCCATCATTTTTTGTTCATTTATCATTCGTTCATGGTTTGTTCATCCTATACTCAAAATCCGTTGCTCATTCGCAAACGATTTGTTGGCGGTTTGAGGTTGATTTTGATAACGAAAATAGAGATTTTGCCAGCCTAAAATGTGAAATTTTCTGAAAATTCAGTGTAGGGAATAAACATACGAAATAAAACTTTTCCTGAAGTTGTCCGACTTAATACTTGCTTTTGTAGATTTTCCTCTTTAGCTTCGCAGTCTGTTAATTTATAAAATTAAAAATGGTTTCAGTTCAAAAAATCTGGCATAACAACCAATTCCAAATAGGGATTAGTTTTGGATTTGATGAAACGCTGAAAAAGTCAATGGAAAAGGCAGGTCTTCAAAAAAGAGCTACGGACCACACCTTACACCACAGTAGAATTTACCCCACTATTTGCGGGATCACACAATTGCTTGAAGCCGGCACCGACCTGCGCTTTATTCAAGCGCTCTCAGGCTATAGCAGTATTAAGACCACGACCATCTACACTCATTTAACAAAAAAGGGTGTTGACCGGATCCAAAGCCCGTTAGACAGATTGGTTGACGGGGCACGAAAGAAAGAAAACGATAAAAACATGATAAAGTGACAACTTTATGGAGATATTTACTAGTTATAGCCAATGCTAAGTGCTGCGACACGATATTTCATCATTAAACAAACTTTCCTATGGACATTAAGGACAAAACCAAGGGAGAACTCCAAAAGGAGTTAACGGAATTGCAGAGCAACTTAAATTATCTGAATTCATTAAAAAATATTGACGCCGCCAGGCGCATGCAACTTGAGCAAGAATTAGCTGCTGCTCTTCAGGAAATTGCCTTTCAGAATGAAGAAAAAGGAAAACGTGCAGCCGAGCTAATCCTTGCAAATTTAAAGCTTAAGTTTGAGACCGAGGAAAAAGCAAAACGAGCAGCCGAGTTGGTCATTGCCAATATTGAACTTGTATTTCAAAACGAGGAAAAAGCAAAACGGGCAGCCGAGTTGGCCATTGCCAATAAAGAACTTGTATTTCAGAATGGAGAAAAAGTAAAGCGGGCTAAAGAATTAGAAAATGCAAATCGAGATCTTGAACAATTTGCTTATGTTGCCTCACACGACCTTCAGGAACCTCTGCGCATGATTTCGAGCTACACCCAATTGCTCGAACGCAGATACAAAGATAAATTAGACCAGAATGCAAACGATTATATTCATTTTGTGGTAGATGGATCTATTCGAATGCAAAAACTCCTCATCAATTTACTTGATTTTTCGCGGGTAAGTACCCGTTCTAAGACTTTTGAACAAGTTGACACCAAAACAATTGCCGGGCAGGCTATTTCAAATCTTCAGCAATTGATACGTGAGAATGCTGCCCTGATAACCAACGATGATTTGCCGGTTATTCAAGCCGATGAAATGCAGATTTTACAGGTGTTTCAAAACCTTATTGAAAATGCCATTAAGTTTAAAAAGAAAACGAAATTGCCCAAAATACATATCGCTTGTACAAAGCAGCAAGAAATGTATCAGTTTTCGGTAGCAGATAACGGAATAGGAATTGAAATGCAATATCACGACAGGGTTTTTATCGTCTTTCAGCGTTTACATTCAGCAAAAGATTACCCCGGATCCGGCATCGGGCTATCTATTTG
>CAIYZW010000778.1 GCA_903930725.1 uncultured Bacteroidota bacterium | reverse complement strand
GTGAGAATATCAGCAGCAGGCTCCGGGCATGGATCATTCGGCCAGGCCACAAGCCGGAGCACAACGGTTGAACTACTTACATCCTCCGTTCCCGGATAATAAACCGGATTTAAAAGAGTCGGATCATCAAAAAACCCATCTCCTGAGCTTATCCATTCTACGGCAAAATAAGGATTGTAAATTACAATGGATGGTAAATATGGTTCACTTTCGCATAGTGTTACAAGAGTAAAAGGATTGGTGATGTTAACCATATAATCTTCTGTTTCGCCATAGGCGTATGATCCACATGGATAAAGATCAGAATAGGGAGCAGTAATACCAGTGGCGGTTATTACCCTCATACGTGTGTTACCCAGAGTGGCTCCTGCTGGCACCATAAAATTACCTGTTACATAATGATGACCTCCAATATTTGTTGGTGTTATGTAAACCCTTTCGCTTGCATCAAAGACTATGTCTTGATTCCAGTCTATCCAAATAGCAGTAAGGCTGTAAACACTTCCCAGGCAGGTTCCGACTTCTATGCTAAAATTATAGGTAATACCCCGTGCCAGGTTTGGAGGTGTTACTATGCATGCGTAGTCGCTATAACAATTTAAAATTGATCCGGCACCACCGGTTTGGGAACAGTTTGAATTATTATTTAATGAACCCACACTTACATTAAATATTTCCTCATAAAGAGGATAAGTAGCATAGGAAGCACAATACCCACCGGTAATGGTTAACGTCATACAATCGGTAGCATCAAGTGTGCAAGGATTAATAGGTTGTGCCGTAAGGCAAAGGGTAATTGTAGTTCCTGCATCATTTGGATGTGGCGTGTAAACAGGATTTATGCCATTGGGGGGTAAGAAAGTGCCACTACCAGTTGTTGTCCATAAAAGTGAACTATAATTGGATGCGGTGGTTCCGGATAAGTAGTAAGATTGACATTCAGATATCGTTGCATCAGGGCCTGCATCAACCTCAGGCCATGCTTGTATGGTGAGATTCATACAATCGGCTGCAGATATTGTACATGGATTGATGGGTTGTGCCAGCAGGCAAAGCGTAAACGTATTTCCAGCATCACCGGCTCCCGGAGTGTAAACCGGATTCAGGTCTGATGGTAGGAAAAAGGTCCCATTCCCTGATGTTGTCCAGAGCAATGAACTGAAGTCGGTCGCAGTTGCATCAAAAAGGGTGTAAGAATCGCCTTCGCAAATCGTTGCATCAGCGCCGGCATTAACTGTCGGGCTGCTTTGTATGGTGAGTATCATGAAATCGCTGGTGGATGAAGTTGTGCCTTTGTAGGTAATGTTAAGTGTAAGTAATACAATCTTAGTGACATTAATATCATTGTATCCAGGACAATAAACTGTATTCATGGCATTAGGATTATCGAAAAAGCCATCACCACTTGTTTCCCACATCACCGTTTTGTAATTTGTAGCGCTTCCGTTAAGCTGAAAGCAATTTTTTGAACCATTCGTTTTTTCAGGATCAGCACAAATGGTGGCATCAGGGCCGGCATTCACGGTGGGTTCCGGTTGAATAGTCAGTATCATGCAATCGGCAACTTCAATGGTACATGGTTCGATGGGCTGAGCCTTAAGGCAAAGCTGGACACTGCCATTAAGAATATCCGCCGGGCCGGGTGTATAGTCAGGATTTAATATTTCCGGATCACTAAACGAACCATCTCCTGATGATGTCCACAGCAGAGAACCGTTATTGGTGGCCGTTGCTCCCGATAAGTAAAAGTTTTCTCCTTCTGAAATCGTTGCATCAGCACCGGCATTAACTGTCGGGCTGCTTTGTATGGTGAGTATCATGAAATCGCTGGTGGATGAAGTGGTTCCTTTGTAGGTGATAGAAAGAGTTAGCGTTACATTACCGTTTAAAATGTCAATAGAACCAGGACAATAAACCGGATTTAATATATTCGGATTATTGAAAACACCATCACCATCTGTATCCCAGAGAAGAGTTTTGTAATTTGTTGCGCTTCCGTTACATTGATAGCAATTTTTTGTACCATTCATTTTTTCAGGATCTGCACAAATGGTGGCATCCGGGCCGGCATTAACTTCAGGGGGATTACTGATCGTACCATAAAGACCAAATGCAAGATTATGATCAGTCCCTCCAAAAACGGATGACCCGGGCAACCAAAATTGACTGCCTGGCACGCCAAAACCACCAGCCGGATTTCTCCAGTGAAATTCGTTTAAAATAGTTGGAGATTCCTGTTTTTTCCAACCCCATTGACCAAATGGAGTAAACGCCATGTGCGGCTGGACAGAAATCCAGTATTGACCCGGGGCCAATGTGATTGGATTGGGGGCCATATCAAATGTAAGCGTACCTCCGGATGTTGACATAATCGGATAATCCAGATAAGTACTGACTGGATAATCAGGGATGTTAAGTTCGGGGTTGTTGGAATAAATCAACAGGTGTGCCAGTTGAGCAATTCCTCCACCTGTTGAATAGACACCCAAAATTTGAAATAGATCAATTGACCATGTTTCACCATCGGGGACAATAAAATCATCGGCGGCCTGGCAACTGTAATCAGTCGAATCGGTGAAATCCTGCGATGCAATAGCACCTTCGTTGGAAGGATTAGAGAGTTGTCCGTACAACAAATTATTGTCTGTCGGAACCTTAAGGTTTTGTTCGCCGGCCTTGTAACCGAGTTTGATTACAGGCGTCTGGCAAACCAGTATCACAGGCATCAGAAATAATGCGGTGATAAGCATTGATAAAAAATAATTTTTTTTCATAACATTGAGATTTTTGGTTATTAAAATTGTTTTTCATTCATTTTTTTAAATATCTGATTGACAAAAATTCTAAAATTACGATTTAAAACTTTAAATGTCAAGTATTTCAACAACTTTATTTTTACCTGATTAATTAGATGCGCTGAAATTTATCGTTTGCAGGCAGCAGTATCTGTTTGTTGTTTTAGCTTCACTGCTTGTATTAGATTGAAAGGATAAAGAGGTGAAGTTTTTTTATGAGAATGAACTATTAATTTCTTGTCGTTTGATAGAACTCTTAGCTATTTCTGATGATTTTAACCAATTAAAATAGTGATGATGGTGTGCAAATGAAACCCTCTGAAGGCTTTCATTAAACGAATTTCTTGTTCTGCTTCCATCTTTTGTAGTGTTTTTTACTAAGAGGCCAAACGACGTGCCGGATTTATTTTCGAGTGGCGATAAAACCATCAGTGTTTTATAAAATGCTGATATACAGTATATAAATTACTAAATCAACATTTTTTTAATAGCATTATTTTATAAATCCGCTGTGAGGTTCAATCTTGTGGGCGAAATTGTTGGATGATTATCACCTATATGGGCGAAAGACAATATTCCCTAAAAACAAAAAGCCCCGCCACCTTTCGGCAGCGGGACTTTTATTGAAGTTCCCGTCAGGCATTCTCCGCCTGGCAGCGGAGAAATTGCCTGTTGGGGGGGGGGACGGGGGGGGAATTCTAATTTATAACTAACTTTTCGATGAGTGTGCCTTCGGCAGTTTCGATCCTGATAAAGTAAACACCCTTCGAATGGCCTGTAAGATCAATATTTCCGGATGCAGAGAGTTTATTTACAGATATTTCTTCACCAAAAGCATTAAAAATGCGGATGTTGGCATTGTTATCAATTCCTTTGATAGTAAATACTCCCGTGGTCGGATTTGGATAAATCCTGATATTACTTGTCATAGGTTGCTCAATTCCGGTTGCCGACATTTTAACCGTTGTAATTGCCGACATACTGTTAACAGCGAACTTTCCGGTATTATCAAGCGAAGAATCGTAAGTAACCTGCAAATCAAAAGTTTCGCTGGTGGCTGCCCTGTAAAGCTTGTAGCTGATGTATTCGTTTGTAGCAAATCCATCAACTTCGGTGCTGTAGGCATCATCACCATTAAGAACCAGACCTGCACCATTTTCGGTAAAAATATTCATTCCGGCGCATAAACCTGAAGGTGTAAAGGCAGCGATGATATCACCATTTTCGAAACCCGAAGTTGCCTCACCTGCAAAAGCTACAAGATGTGAAGCCGGCGTGTAAATAACATCGTTCCATGGTGTTACATTTTCGAAAGCAACAGGTTCGATGGCTGATGTTTTAAAGCTACCTGCCGGGAAAGTAATTGATCCGGGTTCGGTCATATAAACAAAATATGATTTTCCGGTTTTCAGGTTTCCGATGGTGTTGAAGTTGTATTTTGGCCAGTAAACGCCTTGTCCGGCAACAGCTTTGGCTGCATAGAATCCGGTTACGCCTTCAAAAATACTTACTACATCAACATCTGAAGTACTCAACACCGGAATCAGGCTCCAGCCTTCGGGCAGGGTTACTTTTTTATCGGTAATTTCCGGTCCGTAAATATTAAGCGTGCTGGCTTCGGTGAGTTTTAAAACATAACCACTGTTATCGTCCCATTTGCCAAGGGTGTTAACCCCTTGTGAAGGCCAGTAGAAACCATCAAAATTGTAAAGAAGAATCAACGAGTTTACAATTGGGCTGAACATGTGTGACACTTCATCATCAGCAGGTGAAACATAAGTTGATATTCCACTCCAGCCCTGCGGAATACTCAGGTTCTGGCTTCCGAAAAGAGATGTTAAAGCTGAGAAACCAAAGTCGGCAAAGGTGCCGTCGTAATTTGGCAACATCGGGTCGTATTTTACCTGAACATCCTTTGTGATTCCCGAAGAACCTTTGTGTAATTTCCAGGCAAATGGTTCTCCGGTAATAAAACCTTCCTTGATATCAGGCGTTGTGTTATCGTCGCCAAAGGCAATTAAAACCTGGCTTTCGCCTGTCCATACAACAACGCCGCCACATTTCTTGGTACCTTGTTTATCGGTATAAAATACGCCAATCACATCACCCGGCTCTACCATCGAAAGTTGGGCAGGTATTGCGATAAGATGAGATGAATTGGTTTGATTTGGCTTCCAGTCGGGTTTAACTGCAACCATATAATCTTCCACTTCACCGTCGATGGCAAGTCCTGTGTAGGATAAATTACCCTGTGATGAGAACCTGAACCGCATGAAGGTTTGTCCTGTTGTAGCATTGGCTGGAATAAAGAAGGTTAAAGTATTCCATCCAGTTGTGAGTGGTGTATTTGTAAAGATATGTTCTGCAGTTTCTACCCAACTGCCATTGGCGTTAAAATCAATCCAGGCATTGAGGAAGCCTGCACCGGAAGCCTGTACTTTAATGGTAGCAACATTTCCGACCATCATTGACCCAACAAATTGAACACCATCTTCGTCGTCAAGAATATTGGTATCATCACCAAGTGCATTGGTTGAGGGCTGGCCATCAGGTTCGTTATCAATCAGGCTACCTAATTTAAGGAAACCATAATTTATGTGCCCGGCACCGTTGTTACCAATCAAAGTTGGATACTGTTCGGGCGCATCACCAAAGTCAATGCAGCAATTGGGAACTTCACCTATATAAACAGGATAATCTTCAACTTCGCCGTTTTGAGCAATACCGTCAAAATTCATTGCACCAGTATAATTGCGGAACCTGAATCGTGCGCTGGAATTTCCAACAGTGGCACTTGTTGGCACTGTAAAGCTTAAATTGTTTAGTGAGGCGACTATTGGGAAGGTGGTAAAAATATGTTCATTTGCAGCAGCCCAGTTGCCATTCTGGTCAAAGTCAACCCAGGCATCTAAATATCCGCTTACGGAAGCTGTAACACTGAAATTTACCAATAAGCCCGGGACCATAATTGCCGGCAGGATTACGCCGTCTTCATCATCAATGCCATTTATGTCATCACCGTTTGATAGCAATGATTGTTGTCCGTTGGTTTCTGCATCAATCTTACTTCCAAGAAAAATGGTCGGAACAATAATGTGTCGGGCTCCATTGCAGGCCAGGGTTGTAGGATAGCCACAGGTATTTGGATTTTCAGGAGCATCACCAAAATCTAATTCACCATTTGGAATTTCCCCGATGTGAACGGTGTAATCTTCAACTTCCCCGTTCAAGGCACCACCAAATGAGTTCATCGTTGCCGGATAACTCCGGAACCTGAATCGGGAATATGAGCTGCCCACTACTGCACTTGTTGGTACTGTAAAAGTAAGATTTGTCGAAGGTGCTGTCACCGCCTGAGAGGTGAAAACGTGTTCTGCGCCCGGATCCCAAACGCCATTTTGGTTATAGTCAATCCAGGCATCAATAAATCCATTTACCGAAGGCAAAACGGTAATGGTTACCGAAGAACCAGGCATCAGTGTCGGAGGTATAATCACACCATCTTCATCGTCAATATTATTAAGATCATCCCCATCAGCACCTAAAGTAGGCTGGCCATCCCACTCAGCATCAAGTTTGCTTCCCAGATAAATTGAAGGAACAATAAAGTGGTAAGCGCCATTGTTGGCAAGTGTTGTTTGATAGTTAAATCCAAAACTTGCAATCTCAGGTGCATCTCCAAAATCGGTCGAACAAATCGAATCACATGGAGCTACTGTAAGGCAAAATACACCTGCCGAATCAACACATCCAAAACTGTTTTGAACTTCTACCGAAAACTGATGTGTCCCGGCAACATTGCTTGTGAAAGGAAGATTATTTCCTGTACCAATCGCACTTCCATTATCAAACCAGGTTATCAGAGGATAAGCATTAGGGTAGGTGTTGTTAGGGTAAAACTGGTTTAGCGGAAGCGGGATGTAAAGATTCAATGTGTCATCGGTGCAGATATCCGCACAACCTAACGGGAATAAACTCAAATCCGGTTTTCCAAAAATCAGTCCGGCATCTGCTGTATTGGAGCATCCGGAGGATTTGTCTGTAATAGTCAGACTATAAAATCCTGGAGCTGATACCGTGATTGTCGGGGTCGTCTGTCCTGTATTCCACTTATAGCTGTATTTTGCAAGGTTGATGGGGGGAGTAATCGTTGATAAAGTTACTGGTGTTCCTTCGCATTGACTTACTGGTGTAACAGTTAAAGGAGGTGTTTCGTAGAAAGTGACACAAAGCGTATCATTGTTTTTACAATTGGTTATCAAATCGGTTACTTCCAGAATAAATTGATAAGTTGCCGGAAGTACAGCTGGTACGGTAATGCTGGCATAAGTAAAATAGCTCAAATTAGAATTGTTTGGGCTAAAGGTTGCACCACCAGGAACACTGTACCAGTTATAGCTGTAATTTGCATCATAATTGGCAGTTAATGGAAATGATACCAAACTTGCAGGGAAAGCACAAACAAGGCCATCACCGGTAATTTTTGCTTTTGGCAACGGTTTCATGTAAACGAAAATCTTGTTTGATTTACTCGAACATCCATAAGTATTCGTTGTAATGACCCAGTATTTTCCATAGCTGTAGGCATTATAGGTGCTGCTGGTTGCGCCGGTTATCGGACTACCATTTTTGTACCATTGATACGAACTCATTCCTGTACAGGCCGAGAATGTTACAAAATCGCCAGGGCAAAAAATTGTATCCGATACCGAAATAGTACAATTTGGTGCTGGATTTACTGTGATGGCTTGTGTTTTGGTTGCAGTACATCCCATTTCGTTGGTAATCACCAATGTAACTGTATAATTTGGTGGGCTGGCAACCGAATACGCATGCTGTGTATTTGCAGCGTATGATGTTGATCCATCACCAAAAGTCCATGAATAATTGTAAAGTGGATTGATAGGATTCGCCGTAAAGGTTGCAGGCGAATTCGCACAAACAGGTGTGGTATAGGTAAAGTTTGCTGTTGGCAGTAAAACATTTATTGTTTCTGTCCATGATGTGGTGCAGCCTGTTGATGATGTTACGGTTAATTTGATAACATACGTTCCTGATGTTAATGCTGTAAATGTTGGGTTTGGATTGGTTGCGCTTGGGCTGAATGTTCCGCCGGCAGGGCCACTTACAACACTCCACGAATACGCTGTGATTGTTCCCGAGGTAGTGTACGATTTGTTTATCAGCGAAACCTGGGCACAAACCACATACGGCCTGAAAAATGCTACAGCAGCGCAATTTCCTGGCAAAGGTCCTCCTCCAGGAGTTCCTGGGGTGCAATCTTCGACAACAACATTAACGATATTCGATTTTACCGAACAACCGTTTAATGTCACGATAACATAATATTGGTAGGTACCTGCAATTGTTAATGATGATATTGCAATATTCAAATTGGCCAAAGTACCACCTCCGACAGGGCTCCCGTTTTTATACCACTGGAAAGAATAACCACCACCTGCAGGCGTCGAAAGTGTAAGTGTTTGTGTGCTTCCTAAGCAGAAAACAGGAAGAACGCTGTATGAAGCTATAGCAGTAGGTGGGCCGTTAACAGTTATATTTTTTGTGGCAAACCCGGGACATCCGGTTGCTTTCAGTACAACAGGTGTAGCTGCAGGACCATGCCATTGAATAGTTACTGAATTTGTTCCCTGACCACTTTGTATGGTTCCTCTGTTTGTGTATGGGGCCAATATTGTCCATTGATATCCGTCAGGAGGCGTTGCCCCGGCTATTGTATAGGTTTCGATGGCATCAATGCAAACCGTAGCATTTCCTGTAATTACTGGTGCGGGATAAGGATTAACAGTTAAACTTTTAGTTATCGATTGGCAAAACACACCAGGACTAAGTTCGATTTCCTGATAAACACTTAATGTCCAGGAACCAGCGCCAATAAATTTCACGACTACAGTTTCTCTATCTTCTCCCATTTCTGAAAGAATGGTCCCGGTTCCTGGAGGAATACTCCAAACAAAATTACTACCGGTAACATTTGACGAAATTGTGTAGGTGTAATTTTCATTCGGGCAAACCGAAGGTGGCCCGACAATACTGTTCAATATTGGTTTTGCTTTAACCTGAACATTTTTAAAAGCGTTCAAATTGCAAAAAGCCCCGGGTGCAGGTGTTGCTGTAATGGTGTATGCACCAGGCACCGTTGGCCAGGTTACTGTAATATTTGAAGTTCCGTTTCCGGCAATTATTGCTCCGGCCGGAGTAATTGTCCAGTTAGCGGCACCGTTGGCAAAATATTGAGTTGACGAACCTTCGCAAACGATTTCATCTCCCATAACAATCGAAAATACTGGCAGAACATCAACAACAATGGTGCTGCTGCCTGAGCATCCGGCTAACGGATTATTGTAATCACATTTAACAATGTATGAACCAGCAACCGAGAAAGTAATATTTACACTTGGGCTGTTCCGGTTAACTTTATTAAACGAATAGGTTCCTGGAGCTGCAGTAGTTGTCCAGTTGTAATATGTTCCCGGTAAAGTAGGAAGGGTAAAAGTTCCTGACGATCCAACACAAATTGGGCTTGGACCACTGATAGGAAGATTGGGATATAAAACCGGAACATGAATTGTTGTTGTTCCGGGGCATGGTGCTGCTCCGCAACCTGGTGTTGAGAGAGATACTGTGGTTGGTACGCTATAAAAGGCATCCCATTTTACTTTAATGCAATTTGTTCCGGCACCAGCTACAATTGTTCCGCCGGCTACGCTCCAGTTGTAGGTGGTACAAACCACAGGCGTGCATAACGAAGATGTATCACCGGGGCAAACTGTACCGTAACAACAATCGGTTTCAATTTTTGGGCCTTCACCGTCTAGAACAACAACGACTTTCGAAATGGTATCGCTGCAACCGCAAGGTACTTTCATTTCCATTTGCTGTCCGTTATTATTTACTACAGTCCACTGGCCGGCACCCATATCGGTAGCGGTAAGCAAAACAGTGTATGTGCCAGGTGCGGAGTACGAATGGTCAGGAGGGTTGGCTAAAGTTGAGGTAGTACCATCGCCGAAATCCCATAAATAGGCGCTTCCGCCGAGAGAGGTATTTGTAAAATGAACTGGTGTGTTCAGGCAAACCGGGCTTGGAGCAAGTGTAAAATCTGCTTCAGGGCCGTCAATCAGGCAAACTTCTCTTGTTATCGAATCGAGGCAATTCCCGCCAAAACTAATATTGCTGATAACAACTTTTATTAATCCGCTTGCACCCGTTCCCCACAATATTGCGTTCGGATTTCCGGTAAAATTTGTTGGTGTACCGCCGGTTACAGTCCATGTGTAGGTAAAGCCAGGGTCGTTGGGATATACAGTGTAAACATGAACGCTTTCTTTGCATGCCGAGAGCATTTCGATACGATCGCCACCCACAGGGTTGGTATGATCTTTTGCGCAGGCTCCTTCGGGTGGACATATTTCGACGGCATCCTGGAGCTTAAATTCAGGGCAACAAACTTGCGCTGCTGCATTATTGGCGAAGATTACATTAAAAGTAATCCATAAAAAGCTTAGCATGAAAAACAGCTTTTTCAAGCTATCGGCTTCCTTTTTTTGATTTGTTAGTAGATTTTTCATAT